>JAYTZD010000157.1:0-7731 GCA_043742065.1 Oscillatoriales bacterium | reverse complement strand
GTAGGGAAACGGCACTGCCGTCTCCTCTATATCATTCCGGCGCAGCCGGAATTGATATGACATCCGTTAAATCCGTTACATAATCCGTTGCCGAACTTTCGTAAACAAATGGATTTCCAAGATATTCTCAACAGCACAGAAACGTACCTAAAAAACTGCATTGCAGCCGAGGCTGAACTGATCGACAGCGACTCGAAAGCGCTGAAAAAAGCACTTATGGGATTGAAAGATCGATCGCTCTTAGCTTTGCGAGTTCCCCAAAAATGGGGTGGTGTTGATATGGATGCAGAAAGTTTTTATGAATATCAGGAATTGACAGCGCGATATTCCGGTGCTTTAGGTTTTCTGCAAACTCAACACCACAGTGCAACTTCAATGCTTGCTAACAGCGACAATGAACTGCTAAAAAGTAGATGCTTGTCTGCGATCGCTCTTGGAGAGTTGCGACTGGGTGTTGGGTTTTCGCATTTAAGGCGATCCTCTTCGAGGGCTTCGCTAACGGGCAATCCTGCTGTGACAGCAACACCCGCAAAAGATGGCTATTTACTGTCTGGACAAGTTCCTTGGGTAACAGGTTTTGGATTGTTTCACAAGTTTATTGTCGCTGCTGTACTTCCTGATAAGCGTGCTGTTTTTGGCTTGCTACCATTGGCTAATATTGCATCAGAATCTGGTATAATTACCTCTGGCAAAATTATGCCATTAATTGCGATGAATTCGACTAATACTGTCACAGTAACTCTGACTAATTGGTTGTTGGATGAATCACAAATAATTTCATTTCAATCCAAAGAGTGGATTGGGGAAAACGATCGCAAAAATGTACTGAATTTTGTGCCTGCTACTTTTGGTTGTATTCGAGCTGGATTGGATATAATGGAAGCGGTAGCTAATGCTAAAAATTCAGATGTGATCGCTCAGGCTTATCAAACACTCGAAAATAAGCTCGATCGCCTAAAACATAATTTCTCACAATCTCAGCATAGCTCCACAGCCGAAAAACTGGCGCTGCGAGCCAAAGCCATTGATTTAGCGGTGCGCTGTGGACACGCGGCAGTCGTGGTTTCCAGCGGTGCCGCTAACGGCCAAATGCACCCAGCGGGGAGGGTTTATCGAGAAGCTTTGGTGTATACTGTTTCCGGGCAAACCAAGGATGTGATGGCTGCAACGCTCGATCAATTAATCGAATTTTAGATTTTAGATTTTAGATTTTAGATTAAAGAATTGAAGAATTGAAGAAACTGTGTTTAATAAATAATAGATACATTTTACCTGATGACAAACCAATTAAACTCAAATAATCTCAAAACGATCGCCTACAGCAAAATTGTAGATTTAACTCATTTAATTCACCCAAATATTCCGATTTGGTCTGGAGATCCAGCGACAGAATTTGCAACAGTATCTCAGATGGAAAAAGACGGGTATTTTTTGCGGAAATTTTCGATGGGCGAACACAGTGGGACTCATATGAATGCACCCAACAGCTTTTATTCAGAAGGGGCGAGTATTGATAGTTATCCGCCGCAGTCCCTAGTTGTGCCGGCAATTGCGATCGACATTCGCGACAAAAGTCTGGTCAACCCCGACTACACTTTAACAATAGACGATGTATTAAATTGGGAACAGCAACACGGATTTATAGAACCAGGAAATATCATTATCTTGTATACTGGATGGCAGGAAAAATGGGATAATCAGGGAGCTTTTTTCAATCGAGACGATCGTGGAATTTTTCATTTTCCTGGATTTGGCAAGGCAACAACTCAATTCTTGCTAAAAGAACGGTTAATCGCAGGAGTTGCAACAGATACTCATGGAGTAGATCCGGGACAAGATGAAAGTTTTGATGTCAATAAATTGGTATTAAAAGAGCAGCGAATTGTACTGGAAAATCTGACAAATCTTGAACAGTTACCAGCGGGTGATATCACTTTAGTAATTGGAATATTACGGCTTTTGGGAGGTTCTGGTTCGCCTGTTTCGGTATTAGCTTTTGTTGCTTAGTACGGTAAAAGTTATAACTTGTACTATTTTTGATAACGGGCAAGATGCCCGTTCCACTGAAGTTGAGTTTTGTGGAACGAGCATCTTGCCTATTCCTAAATAGGTAATTGAAAATGGTGCAATATCAGGTAAAATTAGATTGATATAATTTCAATAAAAATTCAGATTAATGACCGAACTGCCAAAGGATCTCAATGAGGCGATCGCGCAATCCCGCATTGCAACCGCAGCCGCCCTCTCAGACGGCCAAACTTTACTGCAAGTTGAATTAGTATTCCCAGAAATCGCACTCCAAGCACAGTCTATCGCCGCACAATTCCTCCCAGAATTTGAAGATATCCACTCTGGGGTGAAAGTCTTCTTTCCTGATGCTGGTTCGGCGGCCCTCGCCCGTCGCGATTGGGGACAAACAGCGTTTAAGATAACAGATTTGGGGAGCAGCCGTACCGCTGTTGAAGACAAAATCGAACCCGATGACCAACTTTTTCTGTTGATCAATCCCGCAGCAGTGGAAGTTGCTCAAGTCGAAAAACTTTATATAGCTGCGGGCAATCGCCCCGTAATTATACTGAACCCGCGCCTCGAAGATGTTGCTACTATAGGTATAGGATACGCAGGCCGCCAATTGCGCGATCGATTCCTCAACAAAATCGAATCCTGCTACTACATCAGACCTCTAGAAGATGCAGCCCTATTCCGTTGCTACCCTCAACCTTGGCAAGTTTGGCTGGAAACCAACGACGAATATCAATTAATTTCTGAAACAGCCCAAAAACCTGTCGGGGACGATTTAGAGCGGATTTTAGCTAGAGCTCTGGGAACGGCTGATCCGGACTCCACCGTGCCTGCAAAACCGATCAAAAAGAAAGGTTTTCTCGCAGAACTTCAGACATTCCTCAAAGCTTTGACTCAGTGATGCTGTTTGGAGAAACATAATTAACAGCTTGCCAGTCTTAACTATCAGTAGTTACAAGTAAATGCTGGCGAGTTTTGTTCATTTTTTATACAAGGTAGTACAATGGGTTACACCCCTCTTAGGAACGAGAGGGTAACAAGAGTCGCAGCAAAACTAGATGCTGTGTCAACTAGAAGTTTGTGTTAGAAGTCAGGGAAGTAAATAAGTACAATGGAGCATCGGCGCATTGTTATTGGTGATGTACACGGGCATTACGATGGCTTAATGACCTTGCTAGAGGCGCTAGCCCCCGGCTCAGACGATCGCGTCTATTTTTTGGGAGATTTGATCGATCGCGGGCCCAAGAGTGCTCAAGTATTAGAATTTGTCAAGGAAAGTTCTTACCAAACTCTGTTGGGGAACCATGAACAACTGATGTTAAATGCTTTGGTTGATGGGCTTGTGGATGTGCGAGCGTGGCAAGCTTGGCTTTGTAGTGGCGGCGATGCGACCATCGATAGTTACAGAGCGACAGGGATGATGCCGTATAAACACTTAGAGTGGATGCGATCGCTCCCCACGCATCTGGACTTGGGCGACATCTGGCTAGTCCACGCGGGAGTCCATCCCACGATACCCATTGACGAGCAGTCGAGCGAGCAACTCTGCTGGATTCGCAAGGAATTTCACAACATACCTAAACCTTATTTTCCCGATAAATTAATTATCACGGGTCATACGATCACGTTTACTTTTGATGGTGTCAGGCCTGGGGAATTAGTCAAAGGACAAGGGTGGTTGGATATCGACACTGGTGCTTATCATCCCAAGAGTGGCTGGCTGACAGGACTTGACCTCAACTACCGCCGAGTTTATCAAGTCAATGTATTTAATCATCAAGTCCGAATTTTGCCCTTTGACGAACTGGTTAGACCAATAAAATCGCTGCCGATTCCACTACCCAAGTCTATTTTGAGCCAAGTTTCTGCATAGGTCATATCAATTCCGGTTGCACCGGAATGATATAGAGGAGACGGCAGTGCCGTCTCCCTACAATGTTATTTTGAGTAGGGACACGGCACTGCCGTCTCCTAATTTTAACTTCGACTGCGCTCAGCGAACAGAAGAACCCAAAAGCCGGCGAATTTCTTGTCTGTAAGTGGCATTGTTCAAGCCTTCACCCTTAGCAATATCCGGATTGATTTCCTGTTCGATCGCACTAATGCGCGAGGCTGTATCCGGGTGAGTGTTCAAAATGCTCGGAGGAGAAGGTTTGTTGAGCAACTTTTTCATAAAATCAACCATCCCAGATTGAGCGTAGCCCGATCGCCCCATTATTTGCAATCCCAACTGATCCGCTTCGTATTCAGCTTGGCGACTGTGAGGACGACGCAAAGCCAATTCGACGCCAATCTGAACCACCTTAGAACCATCGAGCCCAGCGGCTGAAGCTACACCAGAGGCGATCGCCATTTGACGCATTTGCTTGATCGAGTGTCGAGCACTAATATGACCGATTTCATGGCTGATCACGCTGGCCAATTGAGCTTCATTGTCCGCCGCCGTCATCAAACCTTTGTTGACATAAACAAAACCGCCCATTGTCGCAAAAGCATTAATATTATTGTCGTCTACTACCTGAAAAGTATAGGGAATATTTGGGCGATCGCTCTCCTCGGCCAGTCGCTGACCAATGCGGTTGATGTATGCTGTGGTAGCGCGATCGGTGTCAATTTTAAACTCCCGTCCCGCCAACTGTTGATTGATTTGTCTGCCAATAGTGACTTCTTGGCGATCGGACAAATTAGACAATTGAATAACTTGAATACCTCGAAAAATCAATTCTGGCAAAGAAAATGCTTGAATCGGTTCGGGGGAAACCATCCAAATTCCCGCAGCCACAATCAGCGACAGAAACAGATAAATTCCCCGGCCACAGGTACGCCGAATTGTCAACCAAAAATGTTTAAACATAACAGATATAGCCTTTTCTCAGGTTTCTGGAGGTGCTCATGGGCATTGGGCATTGGGCATAGGGCATTGGGCATAGATGTTTCCTTCTTGGGCTTTCTGTCTCCAAGTCCTGCGGATTTTCAGCAGCGATCGTGGTAATATTTTTTGGCTTGTAGACATACTTCAAACTCCCAAATACTTTTATGAAAATTTTGGATTCACAAGGTCGCCTGTTCGGTAAACTTAGCATCTTAGACCTAGGTGCTGCTCTGATCATCCTGCTAGTTGCAGTGGGAATCTTCTTCTTTCCCGGCGCTTCTGGCGGTTCCGTAGCCCAAGTTGGGGGCGCGGGTGTCAAAGTGGTAGAAATTGATGCTATTGCGATCGGTCTCAAAGGAACTAACTTTCAAGAGTTATTCAAAGCAGGCGACAAAATCAATGTGATTATCCGCAATCAACCCTCCGGTCAGATTACGATCAAAGCTGTCAAAACTCTGACCAGAACCCTAGCCGTTACTCAGCCTGATGGTACATTAAAAGCTCTACCAGACCCCAGAGAAGAAGAATCCTTCAGCAGAAATATGAGGTTTACCTTGGAAGGTAAAGGTCAAGTTACTGAAAACGGCCCGGTTCTGGGCAATACGAAAGTTAAAATTGGTACTACGCTAGAACTTGAAGGCAAGAAGTATATTTTTAACGCCAGTGTTATTGATGTGCGTGTAAAAGACTAATTGGGCATAGGGAATTGGGAATTGGGCATAGGGAATTGGGCATTGGGCATAGGGCATTGGGCATAGGGCATAGGGCATAGGGAATTGGGCATAGGGCATTGGTTATTAGCAGTATTCTAATAACCAATAACCAATAACAACTAACAACTAACCCTTCGACCCTTCGACTACGCTCAGGGTAATGCAACTGACGACTAACAACTAACAACTAACAACTGCCATCCGATAGCAACTTTAAATATTGCCGGATTAAGCCAATGGTGACAGCGGGCATTTCTAGGTGCGGTGTCAAACCTACATTTTCCAAAAGTTGAAAGACTTTGATTGCTGCGGGGTTCATGTTTGCCAATCGCTTGCCGATATCAGGACTGGTAAACTGTGACTTTTCTCCCCAAATAATTGCTGTAGGTGTTGTTAGCTGAGTGATATATAGCGACAAATCAAAGGACAAATCCCCCCTCACAAAAGAAAGAGCGGCATATTCTGCATTTGGTTCCAAGGCGGATTGCAGGTAAGCATCTACGATTTCTTGATAAACTCGGCGCGCATCGGCAAATTGTCGCTGTTCTAGGAAATTGCGAATTCCTGCATCGGTGGCAATTCCAGTGCTGTAAAGCAATCGGTCTAAAATCGGTGTGCTGACTATTTGAGCAAATAAACTTTTGCTGTAATCTGTTCCGAAGTCCGACAAACCGCTGGGTGTGGTCAAAATCAGGGACTTGAAAAGGTCGGGCCTGACGATCGCAGCTCGAATCGCGATCGCCCCAGTCAACGAAGAAGCTATCACATCTGTCGGACTCCCACAAGTCTTTTCCAAAAATTCAATCAAAGTTGTGATATAATCATCGACCTTGTAATTTTTAGCAGGATGTTCCGATCGCCCCCAGCCGATTAAATCAGGTGCTAAAACTCGATAGTCCGCAGCAAATGCCGGATAAACTTTCGACCATTCGTAGGCACTCGAACCGCCCCCAAAACCGTGAAAAAATACCAAATTCGGCAAATTATCGGAACTTGAGGTCGGTACGTTCATCCAAGGCATTTTTTCAGCGGCATAGTATGCCATTCTGCCTTGGGAAGTAACTGTTGATCGCTGACCAAAGCCTAGGGGCAAAAGCATATATAAACCTGTGAGATTTTAGATTTTAAACTCTTTCTCACAAAAAATTGTCCCGTCGGGGGGTATTTTTGTAAAGATTGAGTATTGATTTAATTCTATTTTAGTACGTGTTAAGGGTGAAACTACAGACAGGAAGCAAGTTTTGAGATTTTTGCGGTTCGGGCTATGTAGTGTTCCCACCCTTGCAAACTACTCTCGATGCGAGATAATGGCAGGGTGATGGGTAAGACCCCTCAGAATTAATTAATCACGATACTTTACGGAGCAGCGACTTTTAGTGTCGAAGTTCCTTGTTAGAAGGGTGAGACTCAGTTTTGTATTCTGAACTGGGGCTTGGCGGTAAGTTAGTTGCGCCACTATAAAATCTACAACAATAAAAATTACTAATCTCAGGGAGATCTACTAACTATGCAACTGCTCAGGAAAAGGGATCGCGAGGGTTTTATGGTTGACACAAAAAGTCTTCGCTCAGATAGGGTAGCAGAATTTGAGACTCCCTATCGAAGCGTGGATTTAAACGGCAAAGATGATACTGTTGTCGCTACTCCAGACCGCTCTGTGGGGGGGGCGGAGTCTCGGATGACTGCTGTGGCGCCTCATTGTGTCCGCATAGCTTTACAAGAGTTGAAATGCTTTGAAGTAGTGGAACACCAGTTTCGACATTGGGGGCTAACTTTTACGAATACGGTGGCTATCCAACCTTCAAACCCAGCTTTTTTGACTGCTCCTGGGATCACAACTTTAATGGGTGCCCCGAAAAGTGGACAGATAGAAGTCTCTTTTAAGTATCCAGTTCGGTTTGTGTCAGGACTTGTCACCAGTTCACGGCGAACTGTGTTGTCTGCTTGTGACTCTGATGGTAATCAAATTACTCAGGATGAAATGCCTGCGCCAAATCTGGTAGGCTCTAATTCTCCGATCGACCCTAGCACTGAATTGCGTGTCAAAGCACCGAATATTTCTCGAATCACTTTTTATGCTTTTGATGGTCAGCTAGTAGTTCACGATCTGATTTTTGGGTTTTA
>JAYTZD010000156.1:0-1911 GCA_043742065.1 Oscillatoriales bacterium | reverse complement strand
TCCGTCAAAGTAAAATAAAACTGGGAAGAAGCCGAATCAGGAGGATTCGATCGAGCCATAGCCACAGCCCCACGACTATGTAGCAACACAGGTTTCTCAACAATCATAGCTGCCTCAAACGTCTTGCTGTAAGTAGGACTTTTAGCGCCTTTAGCTTTGATTTCGAGAGGAATCATGCGTTCGGTAGAAGTTTTCGGGTCAATAAAACCGCCTGTTCCCAGTTTACCAGGAGGGAATTTAGGGTCTTTCCCCTGGGGGTCGCCACCTTGAACCACAAAAGGCTGAGGTTCTAGCACAACTCGGTGAAAAACCAATCCGTCATAGACACCTTTTTGAACCAAATCGACAAAATTGCCCGCAGTAATTGGAGCATTTGTACCATCAAGTTCGATCGTAATCGGAGATCCTTTAACCGTCATCACCACCGTTGCTTTTCCTTGCAAACGCGCCAAATTGCTAAATTGCGAATTCGCCGCCCCAGCAGCAGATGGAGATGGAGATGGAGATGGAGACGGAGACAAAGAAATACTTTCACTTGATGCTGGATTAGGTGTCGGAGTAGAATTCGCAGGTGTGGAACTAGCGCATCCACCTACAAAAAGTGCACCAATGATTAAAAATGAGAACAACCACCGCTGAATTCTGATTTGCATTTGCATTTTCACTAGATATTTTAGTAGGGACACGGCAGTGCCGTGTCTGTCTGGTAGGGAGGGACACTCCAAGAGCCCATTAGTGTCGACTTAAGCTGTTAGCCCACCAAGTCCTTCTGTCCGCCTGTTAGTCCGCCAGGGGTTTCAACCCTTGCCGGACTATGGGTTGTACCTTAAGTTGACACCTATGAGCATTGCCGTGTCCCTACGGCTGTCTGCTGATTTCTTACCAATCCAAAATCAAAAATCAAAAATCGAAAATTCTTAAAGTCCTTCCAAGGGAACTTTCAAAAATCGAGCTAATTCAGCAGCTTGATTTTCCACAACAGCTAAGGATATTGGTTGTCCGACTCTGGTGAGGGGAAACTGACGACGGTCTTTGAGCTTCAGATAAATACTGCGGCGGGGATTGAGACCGTCTTTGATGTCCACCCTTACAGATTGAACTTCCGATGTCTTGCAGGTAAAGTCAACTTTACGGTTTTTGCCGGGGAAACCCCAGCGAAATATGCGAATACCGCCAGTTTCGCGATCGAACTCATTATACCCGCCGCCGAGATCCCAGAGGACAGTCAGCCAGAGGTAAGACCCCAAAAGTAGCGCACAGACACCGTAGAAGCCCATCGCGATGCCCTGGGGAATAAAAATGAGCATCGTCGGGTTAGCAAAAGGTAGCAGATTTACGTGCAAATAGCTCGAAATCCCCGACAGCAGGAAGCCAGTCCCTCCAATGCTGACAATCGTCGCCCACCAGTAATTGCTGAAGCGGCGGGATCCCAAAACTTCTTGGCGCAAGATGCGATCGATCGAATTTGTTGTTTGTGCAGTCATAAAAATTTAAAGCCCTAAAGTCAAATCTTAATTCAAGTAGCGATCGAGTGGAAATTTTGTGAATTCTAATGTATAGTTATGTTAAGTTTAATTAGAACTGTCGGGAAGTCCTCAGCTATACGAAAACAAAGTTTAGTTGGGACACTTCACTTAGAAACTTTCGCCTTTTAACAAGCAAGAGGATTTTACTAAAATGACAATCGCAGTCGGACGCGCCCAGAACGAACAAGGCATCTTTGATGTACTTGACGACTGGCTAAAACGCGATCGCTTCGTCTTCGTAGGCTGGTCTGGCATCCTGCTATTCCCCTGCGCTTACATGGCCATTGGTGGCTGGTTGACCGGCACCACCTTCGTCACATCCTGGTACACCCACGGTTTGGCAAGTTCCTACCTCGAAGGAGCCAACTTCCTCACCGTCGCAGTA
>JAYTZD010000155.1:0-7747 GCA_043742065.1 Oscillatoriales bacterium | reverse complement strand
CCTACCCGAAATAATATTGTAGGGACACGGCACTGCCGTCTCCTCTATCCTGATGGTGCAACTTAAACAATCACTAAATTATCTCGATGTACCACAGTTTCTACGCCTGCATAGCCTAAAATTTCTGCAATTTTATCTGACTGGCATCCCTGAATTTGTCTCAATTCCAAACTGTGATAATTCACAAGTCCTCTAGCAATTTCTTTGCCTTCAGTGTCGCACAAACGCACGGCATCTTCTGCTTGAAATTCTCCTTCTATTTGCGAAATACCTGCGGCTAAAAGCGATTTTCCACCTTGAGCGATGGCGTTGACAGCACCTGCATCTAAGTATAGTTTACCAGCGGGAATTAGGACGTTGGCTATCCAGTGTTTGCGGGCGTTTACAGGGCGCGGTTGAGGCTCGAATTGGGTGCCGATGGACTCTCCGTTGATGATTTTTTGAATATTACCGGGAAAGCAGCCGTCGGTGATGACTGTGCGGACTCCTGATGCTGTGGCGATTCTGGCTGCTTCTATTTTTGTGACCATTCCGCCGGTGCCCCAACCGCTGCGAGAGTCTCCTGTTTGTACTTGAAATTCTGTGAGTTGTGCCATACTTTGGACTAGGGCGATCGGCTGTGCGTCGGGATTGCTGCGCGGATCGGCTGAGTAGAGTCGATCGACATCTGTGAGCACGAACAACCAATCTGCTTCGACTAAGCTGGCTACTAATGCTGAAAGCGTATCGTTATCACCAAATTTGAGTTCGTCTACTGCTACTGTATCGTTCTCGTTGACGATCGGAATAACGCCTAATCGCAATAGTTGCCCAAAGGTATTTGAAACATTAACATAGCTGTTACGGTGGACTAAATCACGGCGAGTTAGCAACACTTGGGCGATCGGCTGTTGGAGCGTGGTAAACAAGTCATCGTACACCCGCATCAGTCGCCCTTGTCCTACGGCGGCCACAGCTTGTTTCAGAGCGATATTTCGCGGCCGTTCGGTCAAGCCCAAGCGCGCGCAGCCAACTCCAACGGCACCGGAAGAAACCAAAATTACTTGATGACCTTGTTGTCGCAAATTAGCTAAAACTTCGACTAATGTAGCAATGGTTGAAAGGGCTAAGTTTCCTGTAGTCGATCGCGTTAATGTCGAAGTTCCTATTTTAACAACAATAGTCTGTTGTCTGTTGACTGTTGACTGTTGACTGTTGACTGTTACCATTAGTTACCAATTACCAATTACCAATTACCAATTCCCAATTACCAATTACCAGTTACCAATTCCCCATGCCCAATTCCCGATGCCCAATTTTAATCTTTGATTTTGAGAGATGCTCCCAAAGCTTGAGAAACCCAAACTTCAAAAGAGCGCACGGGATGTTTCCGCACCGCATCCCCAACATTAATCATTGGCTCTACTAAAATAGTGAACATACCCAAACGATTGCCGGCTAGAACATCGGTAAAAAGTCGATCGCCCACCATCGCTACTTGTTCCACGGGCAAATCCATTGCATCCAGTGCTCTGCGTAGTTTGCGGCGCGATGGTTTAGCAGCACCAGTGATGTAAGGTAGATTTAATGAAGCAGCAATTCGACCAATCCGATTCTGACTTAAATTATTGCTTGCTAACCATACTGATACCACTGGTTTAATCTCTTCCACCCATAAACTGAGTTCAGGAGAAGCATTTGCGGCTGTGATGGGGACGAGAGTTTCATCCACATCTAACACTAATCCTTTTATCTGATATTTTTGAAGAATATCAGCCGTTAAATTCACGACAGCAGTGCCGAGAACTAAATCTGGCTGTAATAGTTTACCCCAAGACATAATTATTTTAGATTTTAGATTTTAGATTTTAGATTGGGAATTATTAATTAGGAATCGGGAATTATTAATTGGGAATTGGTAATTGGGAATTGGTAATGTGTTATTTATTGCTTCTTATTTGTTTGTGATAATTACCCATTCCCTATGCCCCATGCCCCATGCCCCATGCCCCATGCCCCATTACCAATTCCCAATTGTCTCATATTCTGCTATTGGCCCGATCGCACTTTTTGGTCAATTTGAGCCACAGCAGCATCATGTTCCGCCAAAGTGCGGCTGAAAATATGAGTCCCGTCATACCGCGCCATGAAGTACAGATATTCGGTATTTTCAGGAGCCAGAGTCGCTTCCAGACTGGCAATTCCCGGAGCTGCGATCGGAGTTGGCGGTAGTCCTACATTGATATAAGTATTGTAAGGAGAAGGCGTTTCCACCTGCTTAAAAGTCAGAGGTTTCTCCTTAGTTTGCCGGATGCCGAGAGCATATTCAACTGTCGGATCGGAACCCAACGGCATACCCTTTTTCAGGCGACTGTTGAAGACCCCAGAAATGCGATTTCGCTCACTCGCAACCACAGCTTCTTTCTCCACAATACTCGCCAAAGTGACCCACTCTTTCAAATCCAGCTTAGTATTCTTCTGATTCTTTTGATAGACCGGTAGAGCCACCTGCTCGAAACGACCGAGCATTTGTTTGATCACTGCTTCCGGGGTGACAGCATCCCCGTCTAGTTGATAAGTATCCGGGTACAAAAACCCTTCTAAATGAGGTAAACCGCTCGGTAGCCAAGGGTATTGAGCGTAGGGAACTTGACTCACCGCCGCCATAAAACTCTTAGCTGGGAAAAAACCTTGCGCTTCAAAATAAGCGCTCATTTGGGTGAGTGACCACCCTTCGGGAATTGTGAAACTCTGCTGTACGACTTCACCTTTCCAAAGTTTGTCAGCAACGGCGCCCAGGGGCTGAGTTGGTGATAGTTGGTAAGTGCCTGCTTTAAACCCTCCCTCGCGGTTTTGCAGAGTCAACCAGCGGGCCCACATATTCCATGCGGAGGCCGATCGAATTAACCCCGCAGCTTCCAAATCCCGCCCGATTTTTTGGCTGGAAGTACCTTCGGGGATTTGGATAGAAACAGCAGTTGTACTTGCTGGGGTAGTTGACTCAGCAGCTAATTTAGGAGGCGCGGAAGCCCAGCTCCACCAAGCCCAGCCCTGCCAAGCGCAAACCCCCAAAATTGCTGGTAGTAACGCCAGATAAAACAACCATTTAGAAACTTGCAGAGTACCTTTTCGGTTCTCTCGCGCGCTGCTTTTTGTCAGTTGTTCTTGATCCATAGTCCCTTGTGCCTTCAGTTAAGATCTAATCAAGCTCGTCAAAGAACTGGTCTTCTAGCATGGGTAACATAGGTTCCAGCCTTTGAAACTCTTCTTCCGAGAGCAATTCTGGCTTGCCGTCATCATTCATTCTAGCCAAGATAAAGAATGGGTCGAGAGGTGTATAAATGGCATATTCCTGTTCTTCGTGATAGAAGCTGGTCAACCACATCAATTCCTCGAAATCCGATTCGTCATCTGGATCAGCATCGGGCTCCAAATCCTCGTCGGGAAAATCTGGCAAGTCGCCAATCACTGTCAGAGTAACGGCCGTGCGCCGGAGTGTCAAGTTCTGCTCTTGCAGGACTACTCTAGCGGTATCAAAAATTTTGTCAATTTCGGTGTCGTCTTCGACAGGAATGGCTGCTTCGTCTGCGTCGTCTGCGTTCCAAGTAAAAATTTCTACTGGGGAGTCAATGGGAAGCAGTAAAGCGTATTCTTGACCTTCTAAGTCCATAGAATATTCTATGTTGCAAGTCAGCGATCGTCCAAATTCGTCAGTCAGGGTGACGGAAACTGGATCGGATTTGCCATTTTCTTTGCGGTATGGGGATGAGGACATCGCGTGTATCTTATTTTCCTTCTTCAGTACCGAGTTGACTGGGGATTTTTCGACCGTAGGTCAACGGTTACAGGTGTGCGTAACAAACTTGCACAACTAGGATATCACGGCTTTGTGAAGGTGCCACGCAAATTGGGAATTGGGCATTGGGCATGGGGCATTGGGCATCGGGCATGGGGCATTGGGCATCGGGCATGGGGGCATGGGTAATGCGTTTTAAATCCGTTAAATCCGTTACACAATCCGTTGCCGATCTTCCTTATTTTTGCCTTCGCTCGTCTAGCCAGCGCTGTAATATGAGGGCTGCGGCTTTGCGATCGATCAAACCCTTGTTTCCAGATGACGAAATCCCTTGTGCTTGGATCAGTTCCTTTGCGTGGACGGAAGTCAGGCGCTCATCGACGTATTCTAGGGGCAGTTCTAGGGCTGTGGCGATGCGAGTGGCATATTTTTGTACTTGTCGGGCTTGAGCACCGACATCTCCGCTCAGGGAGTAGGGTAAGCCGGATACTAACATTTGCACATTCCGCTCTTTGACGAGTTCTCTGAGGTAAGCTACATCTCGATCGAATGACGATCGCACTAGAGTTGTAATACCAGTCGCAATTAAACCAGTTCCGTCACATCCGGCGATGCCGACTCGTTTGAGTCCGATATCTAGTCCTAGTGCTGAAATCCACAATTTTTGGTCTGACATGATCGATTAATTTTGGAGTTATTTATTTCTCCCCACATTCTTATTTGACGAACCGCGAAGACGCTAAGAACGCTAAGAAGAAACAGAAGGAAGAAGAGAAGAAAGCAGGAAGTAATTGAATATTTTTCTACTTTCTGCTTTTTGCTTTCAAATATTAGCTATTAACTTCTTTCTGGCGAGTCTCCGTCTAGAGGCGATTCTGGCAAGTTCAAAGGTAAAACACTGCTACCATCTGTTGCTGCTGATTCTGAGTTTTGAAAATTCAAGGGGTTGATTTGATTGGCTTGGTTGTTTCCTGAGTCAGCCAACAGGGGTTTAACCTCGGACGATGGAGGTGTGGTTGCGGCTTCTGGGGCGATCGGGCCTAGCCACGACATCCTGCCAGGTACGGGTTTGCGAGTTGGCTGGAAACCTTGCAGCATTTCTGATAGCTGGAGTCCTTCGAGTGAGACTAATTTGGACTCGCGCAATTTGTGCCATACCGATCGCGACATCAGCAAACTGTGTTCCACACGCACAGCTCCAAATTGCTCTAAATAAGCTTCTCGTTCTGGCTGATAATCAGCGGAAGCTAGATTGAGACTTTGAACCGGGAAATCTTGGACTAGGCGGGCCATCTGGGACAGTAGTTCTGGGTACAGCCAGGTGTAGGCTGGGTGTACGGTCAATTGGGCGACATGAGGCTCATTGCCGCTGCGGGATAGCTGCACTTGAAAATAGCCGATCGCAGCTTTGCGCTGTGGTTCAAACACGTAAGCACTGACTACTTCTGTTTTGCCCAACCACTGTCTGACACCTTCAATTAAAGCACCTAAAAAACTGGTTTTGAAATCTTGAATATGGCGATCGAATACTTGGCGGACGTGGGGCGGCATAGACGCGGTATCTAGTTGATATAGCAATTGAGCGTCGGCGTTGCTCACAGGTAGCAAGTTGGGCAAATCTGGGGTAGCACAGGCCATTTCTTGAAGACGTTCTGGGGCGATCGTCCAATAGGTCATCTGGGCCAAAGGTTGAAACCCATTTTGGCGATACAAAGCCAGGGCTGACGTGTCGCCTACATTCACCTCCAGCAGCCATGTCCGCGCCTCCCACACTGCCTCAAAGCAGTGCCTTAGTAGCATCGAACCAATTCCTTTGCTACGGGCTTCTGAGTCAACGCCGATGCGATCGATCCGCCAAGTGCTGCGGGTGCGGTTGAACGGAGAAATCTGAATTACGCCCTTGACAATGCCCTCTTCTTCGGCAACATGAGCCCGGAACAGTGACTGATAAGGGTTGGGAAACAGGCTCAAAATCTTTAGCAGTCCGTACCAACGGCGAAGCTGCTGCAACTTGCTGGTGAATACCAAGTCTGGGCTTGCGCCCTTGGGGTTTTCTGCCTCATCGGTTGTTTCCGCGCAAAGTTGTTCCATCACCTCGATGTCGCGATGCTGAAACGGGCGGATTACAACTTGGTTTTGGTTTGGGGAAGGGAATGAAGTCATTTTATTTTAGATTTTAGATTTTGGATTTTAGATTGATTCCACGGATAAATCCGGGGGTTTGTACCATCAAGAAATTATTGGTTATAGGAGGAAAGTGGGGAATGAAAACTATCAATTAAAAATTTCATAACTGGGAGAATTAGGGGGGTTTTGAGTTATCAGTTATTAATTGAAAACTCAAAACTTTTCTTTTTTCTCCCCTTCTTCCTTGGATGAAAAATTAAAAAGGTAATTTTTAATTTTCAACTCAAGAGTTCTTTGACAACGGTCGAATTACAACCACCGGTGTTCGCTCATCTGCATTGCCTGCGGGGTTGCTACGCAAGGCTTGCTCTAAAAATGTCACCGATAAATCGGAGGTCGCTGCTAATATCTTAACTGCTTTTAAGTCATTAGCGTCTACGATCGCCGCCGCAAGTCCGGTTTCTCGTTGAATTTGCTCTACAACCTGCTGGGGATTGTCCGGGCCAAGCACGATAAATTGGTCAAAGGGAGGCAATGTCCCGGTAACATCGTCAATCAGTCTGGCTTGTTCCCCTGCTAATTGGTAGAAAACTCCCGGCTTACCGAATACTTTAGCCACAGCGCCGATCGCAAATGCTGCAACTACGCGCCAAGGGCCGACTACATCAACGAGAGTCTGCATCCCACAGGCTGTAGCCAAACTGGACATGGGCAAGAAAAACAAGCACACTCGCTTAGCAGCCCATCCGGGTTTGACTTCGCTGGGATGGCGATAACGTCCCTGCATCAAAGCTAAGGGAGTTTCTGCTAGGGCGACAATATCGCCTTTCTGGGCGCGGGGAAGCACGTAACGCTTGACAATTTCGACGGGATTGTCTATTTCTGTCAGAATGTGGGTGCGAATCGGCAAAACTTCTGCAACTCCGACATTGCGCGCATTTGGTACTGTCTCGGAGTTGGGAAATTGCAGTGGTACTACGACGTGGCGGACTTTCGGGATGCGGCCGCCTGGGCCATAGGTGGTGAAATGTACTTGCACCCAAGCTGACTGCAATTTGGTTAAATCTTGTCCGTGAATGTCTATGGAGACTTTGATTTTCGTGGTTGCTTGGGCTTTGACGATGTAGCCGAACCAGTAATCATCGGCTCTAGCTGATGCGTCTTTGTGACAAGGAATCACCTTGGTCTTGGAAGTCACATCATCTAAACTAGCATCTGAGATCAGTTTCACCTCTGCGCGCACTTCCGGCAACATGATCTCAAAGCGCTGTGTGAGGTTCTGGAACTCCATTTCCCCCACCAAAAGGTAGTGGTTGGCTTCGTTTATGGCTAAGTGCCATTCTCCGGCTGTGAGTTCTAGTTTATTTCCACGGGGAAGGAGGCGATAGTTCAACTCCAGGCCTAACCCGCCTAATGCTAGCAGCGAACCTGCTGCTGCGATTCCTGTTGCTAAAGTCTCAATCACTCAAGTCACCGCCAATCATAATTTCTGTTTACTTTAGTCGATATCGGGTACTTTGAGCGTTGATCCGGTAGTAATTTGAGGTTGTGAGGGTGTCGGTGGTGGCGGGGTTGGGGATGGGATGTGCGATCGGGCTTTAACAAAATCAACTAAATGTTAGAATTTTGACAAAGTTCTTCAACCGATTTCATTGGTAGATAAAGTTTCATCGGGTTTTGTTGGAACTTTTGAAAACCCTACTTTTGATAGAAGTTAGTCGCTGGCTCATCCAGAGCTTCTGCGATGACAGCCAGAGATGCAACTTGTGCAGTTGCCAAGAGTGCTTTTGTGAGAGCATCTATCAGAATCAACTCGCCAAGATGTTGACCTTGGTAAGTGCGATC
>JAYTZD010000154.1:0-16907 GCA_043742065.1 Oscillatoriales bacterium | reverse complement strand
TAATTGCGACGGCGGCAGTCACGCTGTCATTAATGGGGGCCAGACAGGTTGGAATACTTGAATCAATAGAGTTAGGTGCTTACGATCAGATGGTGAGGTGGCGTCCTGATGAAAGTCCAGACTCGCGCTTGTTAATTGTCGGAATTACCGAATCAGACATTCAGAAGCTCAAACAGTGGCCAATATCCGATCGCAAAATAGCTGAAATATTACAAAAACTCGAAAAACTACAGCCGCGAGTCATCGGTTTAGATGTCCTGCGAGATGTGCCGCTGGGAGAGGGGCGCGAGGAATTAACTAAATTTTTGGCCCGAAGCGATCGCACAATCGGAGTATGTTTAGTCACTGACGGTAGTCCCGATAGTCCCGGTTCTCCGCCTCCCCCCGGAATGCCAAAAGACCGGATTGGATTTGCCGATTTCGGAGTAGATCAGGGTGGGGTAGTCCGCAGGGCTTTATTATTTATGAAACCCCCTGCATTAGAAAGTAGTGATTCTGCTGAAAAACACCTTTGCAATGACAATTCCCAAGTTTTATTTTCCTTTAACCTCCAGCTAGCATTGCGTTACTTGCAAGTGGAAAAAATTTACCCAAAACTCGCGCCAGACAAATCTTTATGGCTGGGGAAAAAGCAATTTAAACAGTTGGCAGCTAATGACGGAGGATATAAAAATGTTGATACTAGAGGATATCAAATATTAATTAATTATAGAGCCAGAAATAAAGTTGCTAACCAAGTAAAACTTATGGATATTTTGGAAGGTAAGGTCGCTCCGAATCTGGTGAAAGATAAGATAGTGATGATTGGTTATACATCAGAAACTGTTAAAGATTTTTTTTATACTCCTTACAGTGCGGGAAAGAACGAAAATCAATTCATGCCGGGGATAGTTACTCACGCACAAGTAGTTAGCCAAATTTTGAGTGGAGTTTTAGATAACCGACCTCTATTTTGGTTTTGGCCGGAATGGGTGGAAATTATCTGGATTTCTGGATGGTCAATTGTGGGAGGAACTTTTGCTTGGCGCATGACTCATCCGACGCGCCTGACACTAACCTTTTTGGCGATGCTGGGAGTATGTTTCACGATCAGTTTCGGGATTTTCTTGTTAGGAGGTTGGGTTCCTGTAGCAGCGCCGGCTTTAGCATTAATTGCTACTGGTGGCAGTATTGTATCAGCGGATAGATTCAAGAAGTCTGGATATGGGAAAGTAATTACTGATCAGATTAAACAAGTGTTCAAAGTTGAAATAGACCAAGCGAAAAAGGATGAGCAAGTAGCAGAAATTACTCAATCACAATTTTTTAAGGATTTGCAAAAAAAGAAAGATCAATTTAAAGCAAGCAAAAAAGAGATATCTGCAAAAGAGGCTTCACCAGCGGCAAAAATAACTACTGGTTCGACGGAACTTCAAAATACGGAAAGTCAGCCGGATGATTATTTAAATCAGTTACAGCAAAAAGCTCAACAACATAAGCAGCGCGCCGCACTAACTGAATCTGAAAATGGTTCTCAAAATGCGGTTAATGTTGAGGGGGGAAACAATGATCGTGCGATGGAAACTGAAGCTGATGGGGAGTTGAGCTATTTGCAAGCGAAGGCTAGAGAGATGCGATCGCGCAAATCTACAGAAAAAAGGATAAAAGAGCAAAAAAATGAGGATTTAGAAGACAAGGAAAGAAAAGATTGACATTTTTTATGGGATAATATTAGTCTGTTGATTGAAGACGCTCAAAGATATAGCACTTTTCAGGTATGTGAGGTACATGGGTCTTGTAGGGACACCGCATTGCCGTGTCCCTACGGGAATATTGATAGTACCTATAAACCTGCAATCTCGCACTCCAAACTAAACCATGTCCAAAATTATCTCTATCCACTCCTACCGGGGTGGAACTGGCAAATCGAACACGACGGCAAACCTGGCATCTATTGTCGCTAGCCAAGGAAATCGGGTGGCGATTGTAGACACTGATATTCAATCGCCGGGGATTCATGTATTGTTCGGTTTCAGTGAGAATAATATGGATCGCTGTCTGAATGATTATCTGTGGGGCCGATGTGCGATCGCCGATACGGCCTGTAATGTCAGTTCGCTGTTGCCGAAATTGGCTGACAAGGGCCAACTCTACCTAATTCCTTCGAGTATTAAAGCAGGAGAAATCGCACGAGTTTTGCGGGAAGGCTACGATGTGGGGCTGCTTACCGACGGTTTTCAAGAACTGATTGAGGTTCTGAACTTAGATTACCTGTTTATCGACACGCACCCTGGTCTGAATGAAGAAACTCTGCTGAGTATTACGATTTCCGACATCCTGCTGCTGATCCTGCGTCCGGATCAGCAAGACTTTCAGGGAACGGCTGTGACGGTGGATGTCGCCCGCCAATTGGAAGTTCCCAAGATTTTGATGACTATCAATAAAGCCCCCGAATCCCTGGATTTCGATGATTTGAAGCAGCAAGTCGAGACAATTTACAAGATCCCTGTTGTCGGAGTTCTCCCCCACAGCGACAAAATGATGTTGTTGGCGAGTCAGGGGGTGTTTGCTTTGCGTTACCCTAATGATCCTCTGACTAAGGTGGTGGAAGGGATTGCTAAACAGATTATGGCTTGATTTTGTGGTGTTGAGGTCGATCCTCTTTGAGAGTTCCGAAGAAAGGGCGATCGGTATTGATCCCATGTCTGGGCTGGGCGATCGAACTTTATGCTAAAAAAATTTGCTTGTTGAGTCTGAAGAATGGCGACAAAATAAGATACAAATAGACTATGAGAATTTGTTAAAAAACTTTAGGAGGAAAACTCATGGATTTTGACTTCCGCATACTAATAGTGTTGCTACCAGTCTTGTTGGCTGGGGGCTGGGCATTATTCAATGTTGGCGCTGCTGCTTTGACACAAGTTCAAAAATTGTTGAATAAGCAAACCTAAACTAAGTATCTTTACGAGTAACTTCTGAGCCGACTGTTTTTTAAGATACAAAACAGCCGGCTGTTTCATATATTTACCATAATAATCCTGTTGAAAAATTAGAATCCTTTTGGAAAAAGCAATAAATCAATGCTGAACTCGGAGATTCAATTGCTCAGCAGTGATTCTGTGGAGTGTAATTAAAATATTTGATAAATACACTCCCGCATAAAATATGAGACAATCAAAAAAGTATTTGTCCTCAAAATAACCCTAAAAACTCCAAAGTTTAATCAGTAGGGAATGTTGGTCAAATTGTCAATGTTTGATTCCTATATCTTTAGATAGATTATGCTTTTTCCCAGATCTAGCGGTATCCTTGTTCACCCCACATCCTTTCCCAGTCGATTCGGCGTTGGAGACATGGGAATAGAAGCCTATCGCTTTATTGACTTTTTAGTAGAGAGTGACCAGCAATATTGGCAAATATTGCCACTGGGCCCCACAGGATATGGCAATTCTCCTTATTCGTGTTATTCAGCAATGGCTGGAAATCCGATGCTGATCAGCCCGGAAATACTGCGGGATGAGCAATTGCTCGCAGATGAAGACTTCGCTAATTGGCCAGAATTTTCGCTTGATCATGTAGAGTTCGATCGGGCGGTGGCGCTGAAATTGCCCTTGCTCAAAAAAGCCTGTGAAAATTTCAAGGCTAAAGCATCGCCGGTGCAGCTCAGAGAATTCTCGGCTTTTTGTGAAAGTAAAGCGTCATGGCTGGAAGATTATGCCTTATTTATGGCACTAAAAGATCGTTTTGGTGGTGTTAGCTGGAATAAGTGGGAACCAGAAGTTGCTCATCGCAAACCAGAGTCGCTGGACAAGTGCCGGCAAGAGTTAAATACTGAGATTTATTACTATAAATATGTCCAGTTCGAGTTTTTCCGCCAGTGGACTGAGTTGAAACGCTACGCCAATCTTCGGGAAATTAAAATCATTGGTGATATTCCGATTTATGTGGCTCATGACAGCGCGGATGTATGGTCTCATCCAGAAGCTTTTTGTTTGGATGAACCTACCGGAGAACCAGCTTTAATGGCGGGAGTTCCCCCTGACTATTTCAGTGAGACAGGTCAGTTGTGGGGAAATCCTGTTTACAATTGGGAACAGTTACAAGGCAATAATTTCCAGTGGTGGGTACAGCGTTTTGAGGCGATTTTTGATTATGTGGATGTGACTAGAATCGACCACTTTCGAGGGTTTGAGGCATACTGGGCTGTGAAGCGCGGACAAAAAAATGCGATCGAGGGTGAGTGGATTCAAGCGCCGGGAATAGCTTTGCTTGAGGTAATTAATGAGAAGTTTGGTAACTTACCAATTATTGCTGAGGATTTAGGGGTGATTACTCCTGAAGTTGAGGCTTTGCGCGATCGCTTTGAGTTTCCAGGGATGAAGATTTTGCAGTTTGCATTCAATGGAGGGCCTGGAAATCCTTTTCTGCCTTTCAATTTTGAGCGCAATTGCGTAGTTTATACTGGCACTCATGATAACGATACGACTGTGGGATGGTTCAATCAACTCCAAGACTATGAAAGAGATGAGGTTTATCGTTATTTGGGCTGCATTGATCCCGAAGGTATTCACTGGTCTTTAATCCGCATGGCTTGGGGTTCTATTGCTAATATGGCGGTTGTGCCATTTCAAGATTTGTTGGGTTTGGGTACTGATGCGCGGATGAATTTTCCGGGGAAGGCTGATGGAAATTGGGGGTGGCGATATCGGCCTGAAGCTTTGAATTGGGAAGTGCGCGATCGGCTGAAAAGTATGACTTACATCTGCGGGCGTTCACCTAATAAGAATTAAAAATTGGGCATCGGGCATCGGGCATGGGGCATCGGGCATCGGGCATTTGTTATTAGTAGAAATTAGGAGACGGCAGTGCCGTGTCCCTACAATATTTTATTCTGGTAGGGAAACGGCACTGCCTTGGACTCTATCATTCCGGTGCTATTACCTATTCCCTGTTTGGCCGATGCCCTATTCCCGATGCCCTATTCCCTATTACCAATTACCCTTCAGTTTTTGGCTTTTCTGAAGGTTTAAGTTGGTCAGCTTTAAAAACAACTTGTTTGACAACGCCTGGATCTCCAAATTGCTCGGCTTGTCCGTTATTAAAAGCAATTAGCACCCCGCCGGCGTTGCCAGCTACAACGACTAATTTCTCTTGAGCTTGCCAAGTGCGCTGAGTCCCTGAAGGCAAAACTCCCTCAAACTCCATTTTGCCATCGATTTCAATCTGCAACCACGATTCTTCCTTGAAAGTGACGCTAACCATGACTGGTTTATTACCAGATTTATTTGGACTTCCACCTGCTCTGGCTGTTTCTAGGGCAGTGTAAGTATCCACTTTCTGATTTTTCGTGGTGCGATCGGACTCGGCTGCTAAACGGGCTATTTCTTGCTGCTGAAGTGCGATTTGTTCTGTTCCTATCTGGTTATTTCCGGTCAGGGAACCGCCCATCAATTGAGATAAGCTATTTACTGAAAAGATAATTAGAAATGTGTAGAACAGGTACAAGTGCATTGGCCGTAACTGAGGCAAATCCTGCCAGGATATCTTGGGTGCCGATCGTGGTGTTGATTGGGCGATCGGGAAAATGTCGGCAAATTCAGCCCCGTCCAAACCCATTGCTTCGGCGTAACGCTTGATCAAACCTTGAGTATAGACGGGTTCTGGGAGTTGATCGAGTTGACCTTCTTCGATCGCGTGTAGGAGATCCCGCCGAATCATTGTCACCACGGCTACTTTGTCCAAGCAAATAGACTCTTTTTCCCGGAAAGCGCGGAGTTTCGCGCCTATTTCCGCTAGCTTTTGGGAGCGATCTGCCTCTTGGGGAGGCAGCTTTTTCTTAGTGGTTTTGAAAAGTAAAAAAAATAAATTCTTTGTCATACGCTGTGCTCCTTGACGTTGATCGGCACATTGATCGAGGTTAGGTTGAGTAGACTCCATAAAAAAATAATTTCAGAATTTGTAAGGGTTCGGCAGCAGCCCACTGATAATATTGGCTCTGAGGGGGGCTGCAATTGAATCGAGCCAATGGCTGTGCGGTGCAGACGCATGACGGGATATCCCAACTGATCTGCGGTTCGCCGAATCTGTCGATTTCTCCCTTCTGAGAGAATGACTTCTAACATGGTTTGATCGCGGGTGCGATCGAGGATTTGAACTTGAGCTGGCATGGTTTTTCTGCCGGACAAGATGATCCCCTGACGCCACCCTTGCAATACTGCTTCAGGAGGATGCCCATACACCCAAACTTGATAAGTTTTGGAGATCGAGTGACGCGGGTGGGTCAAACAAAATGTTAGCTTACCATCATTGGTCAGTAGCAGTGCGCCCGTAGAATCTACGTCTAAGCGTCCTACTGGATGGATGCCTTGACCATAGCGTAGTTTGGGCGGCAGTAAGTCCAGAACTTTGGATCGATCTCTGGGATCGCTGCAAGTGGAGACTACCCCTGCCGGTTTGTGTAGCAACAGATAGACTGACTGTGGACGTTCTGTTGCGGTGACGGGGACTCCATCGACTTCGATGCGATCGATATCTGGATCGGCTTTTTGTCCTAACTGAACGATATTGCCATTGACTCGCACTCGTCCAGCGATCATCATTTGTTCGGCTTGACGGCGAGAGGCGATGCCCCACTGGGCGAGAATTTTTTGCAGCCTTTCATCTGACATGACGGGAGGAGAGGAAACGCCCAACTTAAGCGTTGGGGCAGGAAATACGACTAATTTAATTGATACCGTGTCCGATTAATACTTTTTTAGTGTTGGATTTAAAGATGTGGAGTTAGACTCAACAATTATAAACTAATAGTGAAACAAATGCTAGGCTTATAGATTTATTTGCGGTGGTCAATCGCTTCCGTGCTTGAATATTAAGGTTAATATTCTGAAATCATTTATGACTGTCGATCGCAACTCTCTGCAATTTAACGATGAATCTGGCTCGGCTGGCGAACCAGGAACTGCTAATCTCAGTCAGCAGGAGGGGATACGATCAAGGGGTCAAGGCAGCCGGATCGCGAGTGCGGTGCTGTCTCCAGCGGTGCAGTTGTGGCTGCGATCGCAAGTTGAGCAGGTGTCCGAGTTGAAGGTGAAAATTGAGGGGAGCGATCGACAAATCTTCAGTGGTACGATCCCGAAAGTAACGGCTGCGGCGATCGGTGCTGTGTATAGAGGACTGCACTTGACCGAAGTCGCCATAGAGGGTACTGGCATCCGCGTTAACCTCGGTCAAGTTATCAAGGGTCAACCCCTCAGACTCTTAGAATCTTTTCCCATATTCGGCGTTTTACGGCTGATTCAAGCCGATCTAAATGCGTCGCTAAAAGCACCTTTGCTTGCGGATGCTTTGAGTGAATTTTTGTTGCCTCTTTTGCCGATAGTCGATCGCGAACAGCCACTGAAATTGCAAAATTCGCAAATCGCAATTGATGCTGGTTTGTTGACGCTTTCGGCTGTTATTTTGCGCGCTGACGGTACGGAAATTCCCTTTGTATTGCGGACTGGTTTGCGGATGGCGAGCAGTCACGAATTGATGTTTGAAAATCCAGAAATCGAAGTTTCAAAACAATTAAATAGCAATATTTTAAATAGTTTTAAAATTGATTTCGGCCCAGAAGTTGAGATTGAGGAATTAATTTTGAATCCGGGCGAGATCGTTTGTAGGGGCGGAATTCGAGTTTTGCCTTAGTTAGTTGACAGTTGACTGTTGACTGTTGACTGTTGACTGTTAGCAATGCCCAATGCCCAATGCCCAATGCCCAATGCCCAATGCCCAATGCCCAATGCCCGATGCCCCATGCCCAATTACCGATTAATGAGATAAGAGTCGATCGCAGGCAAGAACAAAGTCACAAAATAGTAAACTAACGGTGCGGTAAAAACATAACTGTCAGTGCGATCGAGAATGCCGCCGTGACCGGGGATCAACTGTCCCGAATCCTTAACACCAGCGTCTCGCTTCATCATCGACTCAGTTAAATCCCCCAACAAACTGGCAACACCAATCAACAGACCAAAAGCAGCGCCAGTATAGGGCCAGCCCGGCCAGTGTAAATACCAAGACCCCGCTGCGCCAACTGCGATACTGCCACAAACCCCAAACACGGCACCTTCAACCGTCTTTTTGGGGCTGATGTGAGACAGGCTAGTCCGGCCAAAAAATTTGCCGACAAAATAAGCGCCAATGTCCGCAGCCCAGATGCAGAGGAAAGCCAGGAGTAGGGAAGTCAATCCGAAAGATATATGACTGAGGTTTGTCCAAGAATGCGGCGAGTAAATGTGAACCGGCAAATTGCTAGCCACGGCTTGTCCCAGTCCAGTTGTAGCTTGATAAACTGGGTCAAGTCCGACTCGCAGCCGTATCCAATAGCTGGGCAAATAACCGCCGTAGAACAATCCTAAAATAGAAGCGGCAATATCGGCGATCGTCGATAACTTCGGTTGGAACAGCAGGTAGAAACAGATGAAGGTTCCAGCTAGGGGAAACATCGCATCTACCAGTTGCGGTGCAATGGCCGCCGTAATCAGCAGAACTTGACTGACAACTAAGGTAGTTTTGCCAGCAGGTGCAATGCCCTTAGCCCTGGCTAACTGAAAATATTCCAATTGACCTAGGTAAACGATGATCCCGAAGCCGACGGTGAAATACCATCCTCCCAAAATAATCATTCCTAAAGCAAGGACGATCGCAACTATTCCACTCAGGATACGAGACCAAGGCATAAAATGAATTTCTCTTGCAGATGGCAACGGGTGATTCGATTTTGGATTTTGGATTGTTGATTGTTCTAAGACATGGGTTTCTCCGTTACACGGCTAACTCCCATCCCCGATCGGTCATCCAATATTTCAAGTCAGGCGATCAATCCAGCTATGGTCGCGCCTATTATTAGTATGAAGGTTAACGGGACTTAAACAAGGTTAAGAATTGCATTTAGTTATTGGTCATTAGTCATTAGTCAGTAGTCAGCAGTTATTAGCTATAGGCCGGGAAGCCCCACACCATAAGCTGTCACCCCTCTCGAAGGTTAGGTATTGCCTTGCAATCTTGGAGATCCTATCAAGGCTACAGAAAGCCGTCGCATTTATGCGTAGGGTTGTTTACCCTGATGACTAATGACTGCTGACTACTGACTAATCAAGCTTTTCGCCGCTGAGAATAAATATAGGATTGACGGCGGCAAAGGTTTGACTCAAACCGCGAGTCTCTAAGCGATTGACGGCGGACTGAACTACCTCGATGTTGCGGACTTGCAATTCGGCGAAGCTTTCCGAAAGTGCGTAAAGATTCTCTAAATTGCCTGCTGTGGCCACAATTCGACCGTGGGGTTGCAAGTACCCCCAGACTTCTTGAACAATGGCTTTAATCGGCCTTCCTCCTTCGATGCAAACTCGGTGGGGGGGTTTGGACAAATTTTTGAGGCATTCCGGGGCGCTACCTTCAATGACTTCTACGTTGTTGAGTTCGAAGCGATCGCAATTTCTGCGAATCAAGTTTGCTACCTCTTCATCCCTTTCGATGGCGATAATCCGACCTTTGGGACACAGCAAACCTGTTTCTACGGCGATCGTACCAGTACCTGCGCCGATATCCCAAACCACGGAGTCTGCTTGCAGCCGCAGGTGAGAAATTAACAGCAGTCGGACTTCTCGCTTACTCATGGGAATACCTGGTAAACGTTCAAATAAATCGTCTGGAATACCAGGAGTGACGTAGGGCCAAAGCATAATTGTATTTTAGATTTTAGATTTTAGATTTTAGATTCAAGGAAGAGCGAAGTTGGAAGTCTGGAAAATCCCCATTTCGCCCAAGCCTTAATATTTACTGTCGCACAACCTTGAGAGTTTGGAGGCTTGGATCGCTGCAACCTGTGATTTTTCCGCCGTCGCTAAGGACTTGTTGCAGGTATTGAAGGGCTTCTTGGGTAATGATTTCACCGGGCATCAGAACTGGTATTCCTGGGGGGTAAGGGCAGATGAGTTCGGCGCTGATGTGATCGCAGGCTTTGTCTGCTGCTACTGTTTCCGTTGGGGAAAAGAATGCCTCGCGCGGGGAGAGTGGGGGAGGGGGAAATCCTAACAGAGATCTTGCACAATTCTCAAGAACAGGCAAGATGCCTGTTCCACAAAGAGTGAATTTGATTGTGGGGTGGGCATCTTGCCCGCCCCCAGTTGTAGGGGCGGTGCCCCCGTGCCCGCCCCCTAGATTGTGAGTTAAATTCTGTAAACCTTTAACTAAATTGTCAATATCTAATTCTGTATTTCCCAAGCTGATAATAAATGTTAAATGTTGTGGCATTGGCAATTCTGCGGTGACACCAAATTGAGAGTGCAGAATTTCATCTGCTGCAAATCCTGTAATACCTAAATCCGACACTTTTACTGTTAACCGCGTTTGGTCTAAGTCTGTAAAACCGGGTATATTTAATAGTTCTAAAACTGATAAGCCGGGAATTTGAGATATGCCCGATCGCGCTTTTTCTGCTAATAGTAAAGTTTGCGCCATCAACTCTTGGCCGTGGAGTGCGATTTGTTGGCGGGCTGCATCTAATGATGCTAATAATATGTAACTGGGACTTGTAGATTGTACAAGCTGCAACGCTCTATTGATTTTTTGGATATCTACCCTAGAACCCTTGACGTGCAGCATCGATGCTTGTGTCATTGCACCGAGGGTTTTGTGGATTGATTGTACTGTTAAATCAGCGCCTGCTGATAGTGCCGATTCTGGCAAGTTTGGATGAAAGTTAAAGTGCGCGCCGTGGGCTTCATCTACTAATAATGGTATGTTGTATTGATGAGTAATTTTGGCGATCGCCCGCAAATCACCGCAAACGCCGTGATAGGTTGGGTAAACCACCATTACCGCTTTCGCGTCGGGATGCTGTTTTAATGATGCTGCTGCGGATTCTGGCGTGATGCAATTGGCAATATCCCAATCCGAGTTGTATTCGGGATTGACAAAAATTGGCATTGCACCGGATAAAATCAAACCAGAAATTGCCGATGAGTGGATATTTCGAGGTAGGATAATTTTATCACCAGGGCCGCAAGTCGCGACAATTGCCGCCATGATTCCACAAGTCGAACCGTTGGCTAAAAACCAAGTTAATTCGGCTCCAAATGCCTCCGCAGCTAAATTCTGAGCTTCGGCAATTACGCCTTCTGGATTGAAGAGATTATCCAATTCTGGCAACTCTGGCAAATCGGCTCGAAATACTGCGGCACCCAACAATTCAACTAGCGGCTGAGATATTCCTTGACCGCCTTTGTGTCCGGGGGCGTAAAATGGGGAGTGAGGTTGATTTGTGCGATCGCGCAAAGCATCCAATAAGGGAGTTTTTGTTTGAGGGTTCATCGCTGATTCGCTGCATCCTGATTTAATTATTCAGATCGCCCTTTTAAAATAACTACCCTATCCAATTTTCTATGACTAAATCGGGAATTCGTGAAAATTCCCTCACGTTATTAGTAACCAAAATAAGTCCCAGACTAAGTGCTTGAGATGCAATTAGCATATCCATCGAGCCAATAACTATGCCTTGTCGTTCCAACTGCGATCGCAATTGTCCGTAATTTTGCGTTGCCCGCTCATCAAAAGGTACAATTTCTAAGGGCATGAGAAATTGATTGAATGCAACCCGATTGCGATCGGTTTGCTGGCTTTTGTAAGCACCGTACTCAAGTTCCGCAACAGTAATAGATGAAATACCCACATCAGATAGATCGAGTGTCCGAAATTTATCTAAAACTTGAGGTGGCTGACGCTTGATGATGTAGATACAGATATTGGTATCCAGTAAAAATCTCATTCCAGTGCCTCTCTGATCTCCAAAGCAGGCTGTTCTCTAGTTTCCATGAAGTCTTCAGAGAAGAGTTTTAAACTATCAAACAAAATTTGCCACGGATTGTCTTTGGAGATTAAAACAACAACATTACCTATCTTTTTGATGTAAACTTCGCTATCTTGAAACTGGTATTCTTTCGGTAAAACTACAGTCTGGCGATCGCCCTCGATCGATAATTTAACAGTGTTCATTTTAGCAACTCCCAAAATTCACTAATTATAGTTAATTGTATCGCAGATAAGGTCGATCGCCCGCAATATCCCGGTACAGGTTGACCAAAATCAGGCAGAAACCGGGTTTTTTCGACAATTTCCGCCGCAGTTTGAAAATCCACGAAAAACCCGGTTTCTTTAGTCCTAGCGATCGCAATATTAAACCAGATCGCCCACAGCCCCTAAAGATGCGATCGTCGTTTTTTCAGCATCCGTCAAACCCGTAACACCCGCGATATTCATGCCCTCATAAGGTCTTTCAGCTATCAGCGTTTTGAGGCACTCACCAGTCTTGACATCCCAAAGCTTAATTGTGCCATCACCGCTACTACTAGCGAGAGTTTTACCGTTTGGACTAAACGCGACTGAAGATATCCAATCGTTGTGACCTTGCCAAGTCTGGAGGCATTCACCACTGTGGCAATCCCACAATTTTATAGTTCGGTCATTACTGCCAGTAGCCAGAGTTTGACCATCTGGACTGAACGCGACTGAATTTATCCAATCAGTGTGAGCTTGGCAAATCTGGAGGCATTCACCACTGTGGTAATCCCACAATTTTATACTTCGGTCATTACTGCTACTAGCCAGCATTTGACCGTCTGGACTAAAGGCAACTGAACGTAGCAAATCGCTGTGACCTTGCCAAGTCTGGAGACAGTCACCACTGTGACAATCCCACAAATTTACAGTTCGGTCATTACTACCACTAGCCAAAGTTTGACCGTCTGGACTAAAGGCAACTGAACGCACCACATTGCTGTGACCTTGCCAAGTCTGGAGACAGTCACCGCTGCGACAATCCCACAACTTTACAGTGCTGTCATTACTGCTGCTAGCCAGAGTTTTACCGTCTGGACTAAATACAACTAAAACTACCTGATTGCTGTGACCTTGCCAAGTTTGGAGACAGTCACCGCTGCGACAATCCCACAGCTTAACAGTGCTGTCATCACTGCCACTAACCAGAGTTTGACCGTCTGGACTAAACGCGACTGAATTTATCCAATCAGTGTGGCCATACCAAGTCTGAAGGCATTCACCGCTGTGACAATTCCACAACTTGACTGTTCGCTCATCACTACCGCTAGCTAGAGTTTTACCATCTGGACTAAAGGCAACTGAACGTACCAAATTGCTATGACCTTGCCAAGTTTGGAGACATTCGCCACTGCGGCCCCACAACTTGACAGTTCGGTCATTACTGCCACTAGCCAAAATTTTACCGTCTGGACTAAAGGCAACTGAACGTACCCAATTGCTGTGACCTTGCCAAGTCTGGAGACAGTCACCGCTGCGACAGTCCCACAACTTGACAGTGCTGTCACAACCGCCACTAGCCAGAGTTTTACCGTCTAGACTAAAGGCAACTGAAAGTACCCAATTGCTGTCACCTTGCCAAGTCTGGAGGCATTCACCACTGTGGCAATCCCACAATTTTATAGTTCGGTCATAACTACCGCTAGCCAAAGTTTGACCATCTGGACTAAAGGCAACTGAACGTACCCAATTGCTGTGACCTCGCCAAGTCTTGAGGCATTCACCATTGCGACAATCCCACAATTTTATACTTAGGTCATTACTACCGCTAGCCAGAGTTTGACCATCTGGACTAAATGCAATTGAACGTACCCAATTGCTGTGACCTTGCCAAGTCTGGAGACATTCACCACTGTGGCAATTCCACAACTTGACAGTTCGGTCATCACTGCCAGTAGCCAGAGTTTTACCATCTGGACTGAATACAACTGAACGTACCATATCACTGTGACCTAGCAAAGTTTGGAAGCATTCACCACTGTGGCAATTCCACAACTTTACAGTGCTGTCACTGCTGCTAGCCAGAGTTTTACCATCAGGACTAAATGCGACTGAACTTACCCAACTATTGTGACCTTTACCAGTCAAAATTTCTCTTCCACTAGCAACATCCCAACAACGAACTACGCCATCTGTACCACCTGTAGCTAACAGTTTGCCATCAGGGCTAAATGCTACTGCAAAAATCGTACCGAAAGATTTAATAAAACTAGAATCCCTCAAATTCGCCCCAGCAAAATTCACCCGACGCAAACTAGCATCAGAAAAATCCGCACCTTTAATCACAGCCCCCGATAAATCTCTCCCTTCCAAAGCAGCCGAATCCACCTTCACCAATACCGTCGCCGCATTCCCACCGATATAACCAACTTCCGCCTCAGTTTTACCTTTAGTCGCCTCCAAAACTTCCAATAATCGAGACTTAACCTCACCAAAAAACTCAGTTTTTGCCAGCATCGGCACCAGCAAATCCATCACAGCTTTCGTCAAAGGTTCCCGCCCAAAACTGTTAAGCAGTTGCCCCAAACTTTCACTCACAAAACCCTTCAAAGCCGGAATCGGCACAATATCACCTGCACGATCCGCCTGACGGTTAAAATACCCAGACCAAGTATAATTCACCGACTCAACAGAATTATCTAAATACAATTGTGCCTGCGACAACTCCGTAAAATCAGCGGGCAAAACCCCCAACTCCGCCGCCAATTTATACGCTACAAAAAACTCCAACAGCGATCGATGTGCCGGAGAATAATCCCCCTCAGCATTGCGAATTAACATCGTTTGACCCATCATGTCGTAATGCCAGTGGTCTAAATCCTTTTCTGCTTGCACCGCAGCCCCAAACAAGCGACGAATGCGATCGGGAAACAGCCGATAATTCAAACTCATCTGGTCTGTTGATAGCATTTCCCAGGACAGTTCGCACAGGAAAAATAGTTTATCTGCCAGCGATGTAAACGTCCTTTCTGCCTTAATATCCCGTTCCATTTTCCGTCGCACCGCATACAGGTAAACTCGCGACATATCCACGGGTTTACCTGCTTGAATATCTGGCAACGATTCTAAGATTAATTCCGCCATCACCGGCCGCCGCGCCAAATCCAATAATTGCGGATTGTTCATCACCTGTGCTACGGTTTCGGCATCGGCTTGATGAGACAATACTTGACGGATTTGCTCGTCGTCGAATGCTGCTAATTCCAATACTTCAAACTGCGGGGTTTCTCCGCTGAGATTGGCAGTCGAGGCTTTTAATTCCGCATTCAATAAAGCGCGTCCTTCTTTGGCTTCGGGAAAGTGTTCTGTCCGACACGTTAAGATGACTTTTGCACCAGGAACAATCACCTTTGCTAGTTCCCAGAAGTTGTTAATTGTTTGTTGTCGATCGCACTTAGCGGCCATTTCATCAAATCCGTCAAAAATCAACAGCAACTTACCCATCCGATTCAGTTGATCGAACACTTCGCTATTCAGTCGGATATTGTGCTGACTAAAGAAGAAACCAGCCAAAACATTCTCCACATTCAAAGCTCTTGCATAGTCGCGCAAAGTGATAATTAAAGGCAACCGAGGCCGTTGAGTTCCTTTTTCTTTTGCCTGTTTGTATCGCTGCAAAGCCGTCCAAGCATAGTGAAAAGCAAACCAAGTTTTCCCCGTCCCGAATTCGCCCAAAACTGAGATGTGTTCCTTCGCCGGATCGTCCATCCACAAGTCGATATAACCGTCAATCCAGCCGTCTTCTTCGCCGTAATAACTAGCATCAATTTGTCGCTTGTTAACGCCATCGAACTCGGCTTTAGTACAACCGAGAGGCACGTATTTGCCATCGATTTGCCTGCGCTGAACTTCGTTTTCCAACCAGTCGATATAGCCGCTAAAATCAGCATCAACGTCAATCAATTCGTCAAAAGTATAACAATCGAGATGGCGATTTTCTGATTTGTCAACTTCCTTTCGGGCTGCTTTGGAAATCCGGCGCGATGTCACCAACCAACCTTCATCGGTTTTTTGCATTTTTACCGACTGTCTCAGCGCCCCGACATCTTGAATTCCCGCTTCTCCCGCCATGCCGCGAATCAAAATGCGATCGAACCTGCCGCGCCTCACCGGAATCCGAATAATCCATTCAAAATAGTTATCTTCCCAAACCTGATACGGCTCAAAATCGTAGCCCAATATTTCAAACCAACCGCGCATTTGTTGCGCTAAAGCAAACTCTTGGGATTTTACCGCCGTTTCATTTCCTGCTGGTAAAGCCGGGTTAGTTTCCACAGCCAGCCGCGCCATTTCCGCCCGCATTCCTTCGAGGGTTGGGATTCGATCGAGCTTTTCGTGAAGTGCTACAATTTGTTTGTGGACTGAATCAATCTGATGGTTCGCCAAAACTTCTTTCGGATTTCGGCTACGTTTTGTAACTGCAATAAAAACTGCCGAAAAAGCAGCAAATTCGCGCCGAATGTCAATCCCTAAATCTTTAATTTCATCTCCAAAAGCATAGGCATCGAGAAAATCTTCTCCTTGTTTGAGAAAGATAGCCGGAGAATTGCGATCGAATGCTTGGCGGAAAGCTTGTTTAATCTCTTTTTCCCGAAACAATTCTAAAATAGGTTTGGGTTTGCCGATGCCGTATTCTACTAAAGTGTAGGCGTAAATGCTGCTAAAATCCGGCAGCGGGTGTTCGGGGTCGAGGTTAAATTGTTTGAGTAATTTGATGACTGTTTCGCTGCGCTGAAACTTATCTTTAATTATAGGATTCGCAATGCTGGTAATCGCGCTGATAATCGCATCAAGAGGTACAATCATGCTGGGATTTAGAGGTAATTGGTGGGGAATTAGGAAATGCGATCGCACCCGACAGACTTTTTGATTATATCAGGTAGAGACACGGCAGTCTCCATTGGTGTCAACAACCAGCTTTTAGTCCACCAGTCCTCCCGCCCACCCATCATGCCGCCAGGGAATGAATTCCCTGTTAAGCTAAAACAGGCTTCCCAGTCAATATAACCTGTTCAATAATATCAGCAGCTTTTTTGACTCCGCCCGATCGC
>JAYTZD010000153.1:0-1920 GCA_043742065.1 Oscillatoriales bacterium | reverse complement strand
AACTAACAGCCCAAGCAACGGTTAACCTAACCCAAACCATGAGTAAAACTGAATCTCGCAGCAAGGGATTTCAGCTAAACGTAGATTTGAGTGGTGTAGAATTTCGAGGCATCACCGACTACAACGATAAACCGATCGTGCCAGGAGAAAAAGTCGATCGCTATCGGTTTATGAGTTTCTATCTGGAAGGTAGCACCAACAACTTCCAAGACTTCTTTAACTACGTGGTTGACCCCGAATGGCTACAAAGCAATGACGAAGAAGCGCGGGCTTTGCGACAAACTCAAGCAGGTAAACCTAACAAAGCGTGGCGGGTGCTGCACCGGGTCACCTACGTGGAACGTCCGGCACTGATGGGCTTTGGTCGAGATGTCCGTAAATTGCGGGCTGCTGCTGAGATTTCCGAAAATCAACAACTGCTGAATAAAATAGCCAAATTGGAGCAAGATAACCGAAAACTAGAGGCTAAAATCGATAAAATCCTTGATGCACTGAAAGCTCAGAAATAATCGATGATTGAGGGAGGAGGAAACTTCTCCCTTCGAGGCAGAGCCTCCAGACATCGGTTCCCAGGCAGAGCCGGGGAACCAGTAGATTTAAGGTATTCTATGTTTAACCTTTCCCGAATCCTTTGCCGCGATTGGTTGAAGGCATACAGAGACAGTTTTCGAGTTGCGATCGCAAACCCTCAATATCCAAACCTTGACCAATCAGCACAAGCTGGTTTTTCGGCTCACCTTTCCACTCAGTATCATCCATCGAGAATCGCTTGCCACTCAAGTGAAAAATATGCCGTTTGGGACTTTCTTCAAACCACATAATCCCTTTCGCCCGAAACACATTTGTTGGCAATTGGTTGTCTAAGAAATATTGAAATTTTCTCAGAGAAAACGGCTGATCGCTCTGAAATGAAATTGAGGTAAATCCGTCATTTTCTAAATGGTCGGAATGATCGTGATGAGCATGATCGTGATGAGCGTGATCGTGATGAGCATGATCGTGTTCATCGTGATGACCGTGATCATGTTCATCGTGATGAGCATGATCGTGATGCGCATGATCGTGTTCATCGTGACTGCTAGCAGTTTCTTCAGATTGGAAATATTTGTCAGATTCAAACAATCCTACACTGAGAACTAGCGGCAGTGGAACTTGCGATTTTACTGTCCGCAGAATTCGAGCACCTTCTTTGACATCACGAATCTTAACTTCCAACAAATCTAGCTCTGCTTCATCAACCAAATCAGTTTTGTTGAGGACAATAATATCACCGTAAGCAATTTGACTGTAAGCTGCTTGAGAGTTGAACAAATCTAAACTATAATTTGCCGCATCTACTACAGTAACAATGGAATCGAGACGAGTTAAGTCTCGCAATTCAGTGCCTAAAAAAGTCAGAGCTACTGGTAGCGGGTCGGCTAGTCCAGTGGTTTCTACTACTAAATAGTCTAGCTTTTCTTGACGTTCTAAAACTTTGTAAACTGCATTTACCAAGTCTTCATTAATCGTGCAGCAAATACAGCCATTGTTCAGTTCGACCATATTGTCATCGGTACTCACGATGAGTTCGTTGTCGATGCCAATTTCGCCAAATTCGTTGACTAAAACTGCTGTTTTTAAACCTTGCTGGTTGGTCAGGATGTGGTTGAGCAGGGTTGTTTTGCCACTGCCCAGGAATCCTGTAATGATGGTAACGGGCAAGCCGTGTTTGGGCGCGTCCATTACCTGCTCTGTCTCGGACTGATTTGTTGTAGATTGCATAGCATTGACTGTGAAATAAGGTCGATCGCTGGAACTTGTGGTTCTTATTGTATCTTGTTTTTTGTGGTTTGTTATTTGTGGTTTGTTATTTGTTGGTTGTTATTTTTTAGTTATTATTTATTGTTATTTTTCAAGGAAGAAGGAAGAAGGAAGAAGGCC
>JAYTZD010000152.1:0-7763 GCA_043742065.1 Oscillatoriales bacterium | reverse complement strand
CCTTCACGGGTGGAAATCGTGTCATTGAACAAACTACCGATGAAATAATCAGTGATGCTCCTTCCTACCACTATGCCATCGACAAATATCGGTAGTGGTGGAGTCGGAGGTGCGATCGGAGTTGACCGTGACACAGGCGTGATCGAAATTGTTGTTGTCCCGGTTGATGAAGGAGTTGTACCGGGCGATGAAGGAGTTGTCCCGGTTGATGAAGGAGTTGTCCCGGTTGATGAAGGAGTTGTCCCGATTGTAGAAGGTCTTGTCCCGGTTGATGAAGGAGTTGTCCCGGTTGATGAAGGAGTTGTACCAGTTGATGAAGGAGTTGTCCCGGTTGATGAAGTTGTTGTACCAGTTGATGAAGGAGTTGTCCCGGTTGATGAAGTTGTTGTACCAGTTGATGAAGTTGTTGTACCGGTTGTGAGAAAAAACAATGATACTGCGCTTGGCATAATTCGGCCTCCTTGTGGCGTTACTAAAACATTAAACAATGGATTCTTAATTAGCTTTTTATGGGCGGGCAGGATGCCCACCCACAATCAAATTAACTCTTTGTGAAACAGGTATTTTGCCTGTTCTTAAGAATTATGCCCACCCCACAATCAAATTAACTTCTTGTGGAACAGGCATCTTGCCTGTTCTTAAGAATAATCCAAGATCTCAGGTCAAATAAACTTAAACTGCGACGAAGTAATCACCGTGCTAAGCGCGCCTGGAACCGTAGGAATCGAATTCAACACAGCCAAATCGAAAGCTGGGAGACTATCATCAGCCACATCCGGATCGAAGCCGATAACATACTTGCTAAAAGTATTGTTCAGATACACAAAGAAAGCTCCTGTTTTACTCGAACCATTCTGATTTTTCAACACAGCATTTACTGCTTGAGCATTGTCGAATTTATTTTCAAACAAAATGACAGCTTGCTTGCTGATGTTGTCCCCGCCACTGCCAATATTCCTGACGATAAAACTGGTGAAATCATTAGTAGTACCAGAGTTAGTAAAGCCACCAAAATTTGCAGACCTGAACAAGAAGGTGTCATTGCCATTACCGTTGTTAAAGTCAGCAATAATGTCCACCCCTTCACTAGGAGTTTCGTAGTAGAAGAAATCATTGCCAACATCGCCAGTGAGCAAATCGGAACCAGGGCCGCCGCCGATAATATCATTACCCGCACCGCCAGAAAGCGAGTCGTTGTCATTGCCACCCAACACCAAGTCGTTGCCGAACCCTGCGCTGAGACTGTCGCTGCCCGCACCACCATCTATGGTGTCGTCGCCCGCTTCTCCCAACAGAGAATCGTTGCCCGCTTCGCCCAAAACATAGTCGTTGCCGGCACCTCCGAGTTCCGTGTCGTTGCCATCTCCACCCAAAATGGTGTCTTCACTATCGCCGCCGGAGAGGAAGTCGTTGTTGATACCGCCATCGAGTAAGTCTCTGCCGATGCCGCCGTCAATAATGTCGTCGCCAGCACCGCCGTCGAAGGAGTCGTCGCCAATTCCACCCAATAAGTTGTCGTCACCAATTCCGCCAAATATCGAGTCATCGCCAGCTTCTCCCACTACGGAGTCATTTCCAGCGCTGCCCTCCATGATGTCATTGCCATCACCACCACTGAGGGTGTCGTTGTCATTGCCGCCGAACATCAAGTCATTCCCAACTCCGCCGACTAGGGAGTCGATGCCGTCTTCGCCATCGAGGGTGTCGTTTCCATCGCCGCCGTCTATGCTGTCATTGCCTGTAAAACCTAGTACCGAATCGTTGCCTGCTTGACCGAATACGAGGTCGTCTGCTGCTCTGCCATCAATGATGTCGTTGCCATCAGCGCCCAAAATGGTATCGCTACCAGGCCCGCCGATGATGTAGTCGCTGAGGTTACTGCCTGTAAAGGTGCTGGCTGGGAGGTTGCTGCGATCGACAATACTATCTACCACCGTAATACTGAAGGATGTCGGCCCAATCTTCGTAGCACCATCCGAGGCTGTAAACGTAAAGCTGTCGTTGCCACCTGTCGGTAACAGGTTGTATTTGATGATGTTGTTATTGATATCGTCTTGGCTGAATTTGCTACCAACATTCAGGAAGGTATTACCCCTTTGAAGGAAGCCTTTATTGGCACTGGGGGCTTGAGTAATTGTGTAAACAATTTCCGATGGTGTGTTGTCACTGTCTGTGATCAACAAATCGGCGGCCGTAATTGTCCCAATCGGAACACTTTTGGCAACGACTACTCCCTCATTGATTGCTAGTTTCGGTGCGCTGCTGACGTTGATTGTCGCTGTGGCCTGACCGGTACCACCTTTGCCATCTGAGATTGAGTAGCTGAAGCTATCAGCACCAGAGAAGCCTGCGTTTGGCGTGTATTGGAACCCGCCACCAGCCACGGGAGTCAAGCTTCCTTTGGTTGTGGAAGTAAAAGTAGTGACAGTCAGAGCATTGCCGTCGGGGTCACTATCGTTTAACAGGACATTGAGACTAAGTGTTTGATTCGTAACCGTTGTGAAGTTATCGTTGACTGCTTTTGGAGCCTGATTGAAGATGACTGGAGTTGGTGTCGGAGTTGGTGCTGGAGTTGGTGTCGGGCTTAAAGTTGGTGTCGGTGTCGGAGTCGGAGTTCCTGTTGGTGTCGGAGTCGGACTGTCTGTCGGAGTTGGTGTCGGAGTCGGAGTCGGAGTTCCTGTTGGAGTCGGAGTCGGAGTTCCTGTCGGAGTCGGTGTCGGTGTCGGACTTGTGTCTGGAGTCGGTGCGGGGAGAGGGCTAGCACTGCCGGGAACTCTCGCGCCAATCACAAAACTGCTCCTGCTGAGGGTTCTGCTGTCAACTCCGGGCAATACTGCTAAAAAGTCGCCACTAACACCGTTGCGAATAATCGTGCTGCCGGCTTTGCTGTCGGTACTTTGGAAGATGATCAAGTCTTCAAACTTGAGGTCGCCACCCAACCCAATTAAATCTTCGCCTTGGCGAAAATCCGTGAAAATGTCGGCGTCACCAATGTCCGGGCCACCGCTGGTGATAAAGGTGGGATCTGTGCTGCCACTAATGCCGGGAGAACTAAAGCGGCTGACGACGAAGACATCTTTGCCTTCGCCTCCAGCTACTAAGTCTTTGCCTTCTTCGCCCCAAAGAACGTCATTGCCGGCACCGGCATCAATGATGTCTTCGCCGATGCCACCGAAAACAATGTCATCGCCATCACCGGCAAAAATTGTATCCGCGCTGGCATTCCCGTAAAGCCAGTCGCCTCCTTCGTTGCCAAATACCAGGTCGTCGCCATCGCCACCGAATAGGGAGTCGTTACCTTGGTCGCCCCAAAGAACGTCATCACCTCGATCGCCAAACAGACTATCATCACCTAACCCACCGCGCATACTGTCGGTACCTTTGCCACCGAAACCCGTGTCTCTGCCTTCCCCTCCGACTACGGTGTCATTACCATCATTCCCATAAAGCTGATCCGGATTGTTACCCCCGTCTAGGGAGTCGCTGCTTTTCCCTCCGTACAGGGTATCGAGTCCTGAACCGCCGTCGAGAACATCGTTACCTGTTCCGCCGAAGAGTACATCATCATCTTCGTTGCCAAATACCAGGTCATCGCCGTCGCCACCTTGGAGATTATCGTTACCTTGGAGCCCGGAAATCACGTCAGGGCCGATACTGCCTACCAAGGAGTCATTTTTGTCTGTGCCACGGATAATGCCACCGATGATTGCGGGTGTCGTGCTGCGGCCTGTGCCCAATGTGTCGTCTATACCACCAAATGTATCGTCGGCGGGAGTTGGAGGTTTTGTCGAAGTTGGCGTTGGAGTTGGCGTTGGAGTTGGAGTTGGTGTTGGCGTTGGAGTCGGCGTTGGAGTCGGCGTTGGAGTTGGCTCTGGAGTTGGCGTTGGTAGCGGTAGCGGAATCAATGGCACTGAACTCGGCATAATTTTGGCTCCTTTAAACTATGATTCTGATTGACTTTTTAAATCTGATATTAATCAGATACATTTAACCCGGCAAATCCAGGACTAAGACCGAATTAGCCGTGTATGGCAAGATAGAGAAAGCGAAAAGCTCTTCTGTCAGGGAGGTATCTCTCAAAGCCTTCAATAAAATATTGAAAGCGCCATTTAAATCTCTGTCCAGAGTGTGTCCACATTCTGGACATTTAAACTTTTTAGACCCGCCTAATTTAGTGTGAATATATCCACATTTTGAGCAGGTTTTGGATGTGTATTCTTCGGTTACCTCTACTACAGTGCTGCCATATTTAACAGCCTGATGCTTCAACATTTGCTTGAAACGATAATGGCTTAAAGTGACCATCGCCCTAGCTGTTTTAGTTGCCAGTTTGCGCTTACCTTTTTTTACCATCTTCTGTGTTTCAAAGACCGGCAAAAAAATCAAATTATACTTGGTCACTAGATATTTGGCGGCTTTCTTATGCAACTCATTGACCAAGTTTTTGATTTTAATCCGAATCTTTACTGCTGACCTTCTTAGGCAATATCTCAATCGTTTAAATCGCCCTCCTTTGTTTAGCCCTATCCTCGACATCAGCTTGTCTAAATGTCTTGCTAATCGGTAGATGCGACCAATATCGCCTTTACCTAGTTCGACAATATCACTACCATCGAATCCAGTTAGAAACGTTCTGACACCAGGGTCTAAAGCAATAGCCAAATTGCTCTGGGTCTGCTCTAGTCTCCCAGTGTCAACTGCATAGCAAATAAACCATTGCCCATTGATTAGTGATAGTGTTGGCTCGTGCTCCATCACTTCTATAATTGGTTCAGACGCTTTAAATGATAGTCCTTTGGTTACTTGTGGATAAAAAGCTCCAGACTTCCAATTACTAACTTGAAATCTGATGGTTTGAGATGTGTCAAAACGACTTCTAAATTTTGCACTTCCTTTTGACTTTTTGGCAGCTTTGTGTGCTTCAAAAGCTTGAAATACTGCCATTTGTCGTGGGTTGTAAGGTTGTTCGGAAACCCAGATTGGCGCTGAATCCATAATCTTTTTTCTAAGATCATATTTGCCAATCTTTTCGGTTTTAAGGATAGCAATTGCTTGGTTATAGCACCATCTGCTTGCTACCATCCAATTTCTCCATTTCGCTGCTAGTTTAGTTTCCGGGTAAACTCGAATCTTCTTTGATAGTAGATTTGTATTTACGCCGGGAGTAGAGTCGGCAACTAAAGACGTGGATGATGGCAAGTATATCTTCAACCATTTCTCGTTCTGGAGACAGCTTGTTTCTACTGAGAACCATGAGTTGGCAATTGTTTTGCTCACAGATCCGTTTGATGAGGTAGCCGCTAAACCTTGCGAGTCTGTCAGGGTGCCCGACCACAATTGTTGAGATGTTTCCTGACATGACTTGTCCCAAAAGGGCAAGCGACGCTTTTCTTTTGAAATTGAGTCCACCTCCGATGTCTTGAAAGACTTGTTTTTCATCTATGAATGCCAGTTTTTACTAGGATTTTCCGAGACTTTGCAGGAAATAGTTTACTTTGTGCCAGCAGTTTATTGCCAAAATGTTGGCTTTAGATTGATGAATAATCTCGCCCTGTTCTAGGATACTAAATTAATTGAGCAATGGCTATAGGCATTTTTTATTCTGCTAATTTTTAGTTCTAAAACTATTAATCATTGCAGGTTTTGATGATAGTTTTGGGTATACTAAACTGTTTGTATTTTATCAAAAACAAACCTTCTACCTTCTGCCGATCGCGAGCCTTTGGTACGAAACAGAGTTATGAATTAGGGGCATAAGTGGCCCAGTTTGCTCTTGTCCATTGACCGCGAGTTCACTATGGCACAGATAAAGTTGAGAACAGCGACTTAACAAATCTACCAGAATTCGCCGCAGCCGCTGTTCCCCTTCTGTTTCTTCGTCTTCAGTTTGCCACGATCGCCCCAATTGCGATCGCCAAAACAAAGGAGCACCATACAGAGTCGCCGCCCCACCCTCCAACCACAGAGACGAACCCGTATCTAGCCAAAAATGCCATTTATGCGCGCGGCGACTGCTGCGGTACTGAAAGATGTTAGCGAGGGTGACAGTTTGACCGTCGCCCCCATCTGGACGCACTGGAAATGGGTTGGCGGTGACAGTTCCTTGGCGCAACAATTGGATAAAACGGGCGATCGTCTCAGAGTCACTACCTGCCTTCGGTTCTATTTGCTGCATTCGTCCGTCTACTTCCCAGTAGTGAGTGGCAGTTTCCATCAACTCTCGCAGGGCTGCTAGCCGATCGTAGGCCAGGTATCGATCGAATATCAGAAATTTCTGGATCGCTCGATCGAGTAAGGAAATTGGACTCGGCAACAGTCGCTCCTGTTGTTGCGCGCGCTGTTCTTCAATCCACTCCACAATTTGCTCATAAGCCGCTGCGGCTCGGTGTCCGAGTCTATCCCATCGCGAAAAGGCTGTAATGGGTAGCAATTGGGGTCGATCGAGATCTGGACAAAAACAGTGATCGGCAATTAAACCGGCTCTCACTGGATCGATCGATTTTCGATTTTCGATTTTCGATTTTTGATTAAAAATGGCGTTAGAATCTTCCGTTTCCAATTCCCGGTTTCTCTGGCTACCCAAGACTACCAGCATTTCAGCGAAAGCATCTCGATCGACTAAACGGCCAAGTCCAGGATAAACCAACGCTAGCAAAGTCAACAAAGCTCGAATCGCTGGCGTACTCGACAGGGGACGCTGATCGTTGAGCGATTCCGTGGCGATGTTGTCGCGGGCGAGAATTTCGGTCAAGGTATAACGGGCGATCGCATCTATACCGGGCGCAATTATGGCTATATCCCCCGGCTCAGCAGATTTTGACTTCACCGCCTCGGCAATTATTTCCGCTGTTTCTCGCAGCAATTGCGCCCGCGAAGTCGTTTCGATCGATCGCACAGATTCAGGCAAACTCAAACCAAAAGGATAAAAATTATCAGAATTAACCGTTAAATTTACCGCCAACTCACCCACATCTGCGACTAAACCCGCTTGTCTATCCAAATTTTCCACTCTTCCACAGCGTGTCTCCAGTTGAGCCATATATTTCGTATCAGCCCCCAAACCCAAACGCACTCCTCCATCTGGATTGTACGTGAAAGCCCCCGTAGCTCCCCGCAACAGCAAAAACTCAAACAAATCGCGACTAATAGCTGGATAATCATCCACATCATCAGCAATTACTGCTTGGTAGCGATCGGCTAAATGCTGTTGGTAAGTCTCATTCTGCAACAGATAGCGCCAATAGAGTTCGCAAATAATCCCGTAAGTCAAAAACCCCCGCGTCAAACACCACTCCCGCCATCTTCCCAGCAAATCTCCCATGCTAGTCCAAAGATGGCTTGAGCCACCCTCCTCAGCAAATCCCTGTTCCAGAATAGTGGGAATTTGTTCGATCGGAGTCCCACTAACAGCAGCCAGTTGTAACAAGTCTAGAGTTCGACGCACCATGCGATTTGGACTAACCCCTATTTGTTGCAAAATCCCTTCGTCTAGCTCGTGACGCCATAGTCTAGCAGCAAGTTCCAGTTCCGTTTCAGGTTGGAGCCGAATCGGAAATTGAGCCCTCAAGTCCAGCGACTCCACTAGCAGCGGCCAAAATAGCATCACTTCCTGCTCGAAAAAGCCAAAAGGTGTGGTTGAGTTAAACGTATATTTGCCCCCAGTAGCGATTGTGAGGCGATCGGCTAATTCCAGTCTGTTTTCCCCGTTAGCTGCTAAAACTAAAATTGCTGGGCCAGTCTGTCTGATCCTGCCACGCCCGGAA
>JAYTZD010000151.1:0-7772 GCA_043742065.1 Oscillatoriales bacterium | reverse complement strand
CCAATAGCGGGAGTCCATTCACCGCCCCTGCGATCGGCGTTTTCCAAAACATCACCATTAGTGGCACCAAATTCGAGGACAAAAACGGCAACGGAGTCCTAGATGGGACAGACGGAGCACCGGCAACTCTGTTTGATATTCAGTTACTCAATACCGCCGGTGCAGTGGTAAAAACCCAAAGTACAACTACCACCGGCAACTACACCTTTACCGATGTTGGGCCCGGCACATACACCCTAAAGGAAGTGCCAAAGACTGGCTGGCAACTAACTCTTGCCCCCACGGGTAGCATCATTCCCAGCAGCGGCGTGAACATTACCAACAGCGCAACCACTCCCACCAACTTCGGGAACTTCCAGGTTGGCAAGATCAGCGGGTTCAAATTTAACGATCGCAACAAAAATGGCACGAAAGAGGCTGCCGAACCAGTCCTAGCAGGGTGGACAATCTACTCCGATGCCAACAACGACGGCATCAAAGACCCAACCGAAGCCAGCGTCGTCACTGATGTTGCCGGTAAGTACGAGTTCACCAACCTGCCATTCGCCACCTACAACATTCGCGAAGTATTGCAACCGGGCTGGATACAAACCGCGCCAGCCGCCAACGCAGCCACGCCGACGATTTCCGGCGCGTTGACGATCGCCCTTACCAGCGGCCTCGACTCGCAAAACAACAACTTCGGCAACTTCTTTGAGTCGAGCACCATCAGCGGTCAAAAATTCAGCGATGTCAACCAAAACAAAATCAAGGATGCCGGAGAAGTCGGGCTGCAAAATTGGCAAATCTTCATCGACAGCAACCCAACAAATGGAGTCTTCGATCAGGGCGAACTGACTACCATCACCGACGCCAACGGCAACTACACTCTCACCGAAGTACCCGCAGGCACTTACAAGGTAAGGGAAGTTCAGCAAAATGGCTGGACGAAAACGACTGACGACCCAGCCGACGTAACGGTGAAGGCCGGAGATAAAATCACGGGCATTGACTTCGGTAACTTCCTGCCCCAACCAGCCACGATTCGAGGGGTGAGCTTCCGAGATCTCAATAAAAATGACATTCTGGATGCCGGAGAAGTGGGTTTGGTGAATGCCAAAATTGAGTTAACCAAGGTGGTAACTCCAACTCCTGGCATTCCGGCTCCTGCTCCTGTTCCCGCTACTACAGACAATAGTGGTAACTACCTGTTCACGAACCTGACACCGGGAACTTACACCGTCCGCGAAGTCCCGCAAGCTGGGTTAACCCAAAGCAAACCCAACCCGGTCTCGATCGATATCGCTTCTGGCACTACTGTCAATGTCAATTTCGCGAGCTTCCCGACGCCGACTCCGATTGTGACTCCGACTCCGACTCCGACTCCAGGACCCATTGGAGTGCCGACTCCAACCCCAACCCCAACTCCAACTCCGACTCCGAATCCAACTCCAACTCCAACTCTGGATCCAAATCCAACTCCAACCCCAACTCCAACTCCGACTCCAACCCCAACTCCAACCCCAACTCCAACTCCAACCCCTCTGGACCCGCAAACCACAGATTTGGTTTGCCCTGGAGAGTTTCCGAGAATCGAGAGTCCTAATCTGCCCACCAGTCCTTCACGGAACAGTGTGATTAATGGCAATAACGGGGACGAGATCCTTGTGGGTAGTGCAGGTAGTGACTCTATCTTTGGATTGGGCGGCAACGATTTGATCTTTGGCCAACAGGGCAATGACTATATCAATGGCAATGTCGGCAACGATACTGTCTACGGAGGCATCGATAACGATATTCTCTTTGGTGGCAAAGGCTTTGACCTAATATTTGGCGATTTGGGCAACGATACTATTTACGGTAATCGTGGCAATGACTCTATATCTGGGGATGAAGGTGATGATATCTCCTACGGTGGCAAGGGCGATGATGTCATGTTGGGTGGCATCGGCAACGATGAGTTAATTGGCGATCAAGGCAATGACACTCTTTGTGGTGGGAATGATAATGACATCCTATTTGGCGGTAGTGGCGATGATGTCATTTTTGGTGATGGCGGCGATGACCTCCTCTTTGGTGGCCTTGGCAGCGATAGTCTGATTGGTGGCCTTGGCACCGATGGCTTCTTGTTGGCATCGGGCAACGGTTCGGACACGATTATTGACTTCACCCAAGGAGTTGATTTGCTGGTTTTGACGGGAGGCTTGGACTTCGGTCAATTGTCGTTGACTCAAACTAATGGATCGGCGTTAATTAGCGTTGCTGGTACTGGTGAATTGTTGGCTACTCTGAAAGGGGTGCGATCGAGCTTGTTAACTGCTCAGGATTTCAACGTATTCGTGTAGTCCGATAGTCTGGCGGGGGTTTCAACCCCTGCCTCAAAGCTCTAAAGAAATTAGGAGACGGCAGTGCCGTGTCCCTACATGATTATTTTGAGGTAGGGAAACGGCACTGCCGTGTCCGACTCAAAGAAATTAGGAGACGGCAGTGCCGTGTCCCTACATGATTATTTTGGGGTAGGGAGACGGCACTGCCGTGTCCGACTCACAGAAATTAGGAGACGGCAATGCCGTGTCCCTACATGATTATTTTGGGGTAGGGATACGGCACTGCCGTGTCCGACTCCGGTTTCTGGTTCAAATTTGTTCCAAATATTTGAGCAAGTCTGCCATTTCTTGGGGACTTGGCTGAAACTGTGGCATTGGCGGGGTTTGCCCGCTGGTGACTTGGCGGATTAGGCCGAATTCGGATTTGCGCTGGGAGACTAGGTGTAAGTTTGGCCCGACTTGAGTGTCGAAGAGGGATGTGTGACATCCGGCACAGTTCATTTGAAAGATGGCTGAACCCTGAATCGGGTCTCCTGTCAAGGATAGTACGCTGCTGACGTAGGGATCGGCAACCTGAAAGCGGTGTATTGCTAAGGTGGATAACACGATCGCCAGCAAGGACGCTAGCACAAATAAGGCAATTTGCTCGATCGGGTTTTCAGTTTCATTTTTGGCAATTTGGTGATTCAAAGGATTTCAATAAAAAAAGTATCTACAAGAAAATTTATTTCTCATAACATAGCTTAATCCTTCCCAGCGGGGAGATCAAGCTTTCACCGCCTAAATGAGGATGAATCGGAAAATTCAACTGTGTAAGTGCTGTAATATTAAAAATAGGTTGTTAAATCTTAACTATAAGGAGCTCTCATGGTAGAACCGTTGCTTTCGGGTATTGTTCTAGGTCTAATCTTTGTTACTCTGTCGGGGCTGTTTTTTGCTGCTTATCAGCAGTACAAGCGCGGCGATCAATTGGGTATCAACAAGTAATATCAATTCCGGTTGCACCCTCAGTGATAGCAGCGGAGGAGACGGCACCGCCGTGTCCCTACCCCAAAATCATATTGCAGGAGGAGACGGCAGTGCCGTCTCTCTACCGTGATTAATTGTAGGGACACGGCACTGCCGTCTCCTAATTTCTAATAATTCCGATGCACACCGGAATTGATCTTAAATATAGCGATCGAGAATAGCAGCAGTTTCCCGGCCTGTTTTTTCCCAGCTAAATTGTTTTGCTCTGGCTAAACCGAGCTCCCGTAAGTGCGATCGCGCCTGAGAGTCCCCTCCAACCTCTTGCATAGCAGCGGCAATTTCCTCAACGCTGTAAGGATTGACCAACAATGCGCCGTCCCCCGCCACCTCTGCCATCGAAGACAGGTTAGAGGTGATAACAGGAGTACCACAAGCCATTGCTTCGAGCACCGGGAGGCCGAACCCTTCCCAAAGACTAGGAAAAACCAGGGCGATCGCCTGATTGATCACTTTTGGCAAGTTACCCACCGGGATGTAATCTAAGAATTTGACGCGATCGAGCAAACCCAATTCTGCCACCTGCGTTTTCAACAGTGGCGTATAGCGTTTATCTTCCGATCCAGCTATCCACAATTCATACTCACAACTACTCGGTAAAGTCGCAAATGCTGCTACAACTCGCTGCAAGTTTTTATGAGGATTGTGCCGCCCAAGGTAAAGAAAATAATTGCTTGTTGGCAAATCTAAAAAACGAAAAAAACTGGTATCATATCCAGGGGAAATTGACGTAATTGAATCAGTAGGAATCTGACAAAAATCAGCGATATCCTTAGCAGTTGCTTCGGAATCGCAGATGACGTGTTCAGCCTGTCGCAACACTTGAGGAATGTAGTAGCGGTGGTAAGGTGTCAGCGGATCGAAACGGCGGGGAAATCGCAGTGCAATTAAATCATGTACTGTAATTATATAGCGACAACCTGCAAATAGTGGAGCTTCGGGAATCGGTGAAAATATTAACTTAGATTTTAACTCTTTGTAAATTTTGGGAAGCTGGGTTTGTGTCCATAGCAAGCGGTTGATGTGTCCTTTAGTTCCTTGTTCGGGAGTTAAGTTGGACGGGATTTGGTAGCAGGTATAGTTGGGTATTTCGGCAGCGGTTAGTAATGTTGGGTTGAGGGATTGTAGGTGGGGAAATAGGTTTTTGGCATAGATTGCTAAGCCAGTTGGTTTGGAAATTAGGAAGGAAAGGTTGATTAGTAAGTTGGATGGGGGATTTGGCACGGGATAATATACTGTCAACTATCAACTGCTATCAGAGTTATCTATATTTTACCCGATCGCACTTAAATGCGATCGAAAATATTGCCGATACAACTCGCACCTCGGTACACACTCGTTCCCCTGTAATTTCACTAACCCCAAACTGTCCAACTTAAACGCCTGCATCGCCTTTAATTGCACCGGAGAATCCGCCGCCGCAATCTCTCTCATCCCCTCCGCCAACTCTGGATATTCTTCCAAATTCCACAATTGGCGACGCAAATGGTCACTATAAATTCCAGCATCTGCGATCGCAGTTTCTTTTAATTCATCAAGGGTCAATTCAAATCGCGAAATATGATATAATGCAACTCGCACTAGATAAGGATGACCACCCACGATTGCCATCAATTTTTCAACTTCTAGATTCGACCAACTTAAATGGTGGCGCGCTGCTAAATCTTGAATTTGCATAGGGTTGAATTCGGGCAAATCTACGGGCAATCCGACGTTGAAAGGTGATTGATTGATATTCATCGGAATGTAAACTTCGGTGGAGTGAACCACAATTAATCGCAGTTTTTTCCAGATATCGCGCCGCTTCGATTCTTCATGCCAAGCCCGTAGTAGTCCTAAAAAGTCTTCGGCAATGTCAGGATATTGAAAAACGCGATCGATCTCGTCTAATCCTAACACCAAAGGAGTATCGATTTGCGGCAACAGATATTTTTCAAAGTAATCTTTGCAGTTGACTTTGCTACCAAAAATTTCATCCCAATAATCGTCTAGTTGATTGGGTATGTGTAACTCTCTCCCGACATAGGCACAAAACCACTTGAGAAATTTATCAAGATTAGCAAATATAGTTTTATCAACTAATTGAAAAGTTAGCGGAACTATGCGGTAATCTTGACAGGATGCGTGGTGCAAGATTTTTGCCATTAAGGAAGTTTTTCCCATTTGGCGCGGAGCTTTTATTCTAATTAAGGCGCTGGGTTGTAAAATGGTTTGATAGCAGCGTTCTTCGATAGGATGACGTTCGATATAGAATAGAGAGGCGACATCGACTTGTCCTCCTGGTAATTCCGGTTCGGCTGCTGGTAATGGAATGCCCTGATCGCCACTAATTCCTAATACTTGTTTTGGGATTAAATCTTCTGGTTCATCTTTGCCAGGTGCGGGACTTTCTGCCAACAAACTCAGAATTTCTGCGATGATAATAGGAGTATCTGCTGTTGTTTGCCATTCCCTTTGTTTGATGCGGTAAAGATAGCCACGCAAGTCGTGATTGAGAGGCGCACTCAGGGGAAACCCGACGCGGATGGGCAGAATTACTGGCTTTTTGTCAGTGCGGGAATCTTGCAATTCTTTTGCTTGCTGCACTTGATAAGTTAGCAGTTCGCTTTGGCTGACTGTTGGTGGTAATAGTAACAACAAATAATCGCACTCTTTGAGGAAGTAGTTAATGCGATCGAACCAATTATCTCCTAGTTTAATGCTATTTTCTGTGGTAAAGACGGTATGCCCGATCGCACTTAAGGCAATTTCCAACTTTTGTCCCAATTCGCGATCGGGCTCAGCGTTATGATAACTAATAAAAATCTTCACACTTCGGCCCGCAAGCGCGACTGTTTCCTCAGTCGTTGGCAAATTCTTCGGCTCATCGGCATCTTCCGCATTATCTAGTTTAGCCGATCGATGGTCGCCATTGGCCAAAGTCAAATCAAAAGCAGCGAACAACTGCCGAATTTTACTGAGATCCGCACCTTCTCTACCCTGCCGAATTTTGCTGACTGTATCGGAACCAACGCCAGACTCAGCCTCGACTTCGGTCAGAGTACCTCTAATGTTATATCGGTCTGACCATTCTTGGATCGCTTCATTGAGCTTCTTCAAGCCCGTGGCGGTGAGAATTCGACCGCGATCGCGTTTTGACTTGATCACTTCGCTTGCAATAAAAGGAACAGGAATCTAAGAGGCTTAACTTATTTAACGAATAATCTTAAACGATTTTAAGGAAGATAGTCAGCGAGATCCAACTTAATTAATTTTACTTAACACACTTTGAACCTCGATCGCAGCCTCAAACGCCACCCTGTCAACGACTTCAACATTTGAACATATTTTAACCTCAAAAAATGCTTAAGTCCCCAATCTCCCCCGCGAATAATTGATTAAATTTTTATAGTACATACATCAAACAAAAATGGGCCGGATAATGAACAATATTTTACATAGACTAGCAATGGCCGCTTTAGCAACCGCAGCCATATTCACGATTAATACCCTGAATAATTTAACTGAAGCATCAGCCACTACTAAATTTGGTGGAGCAGAGATTAATCAAAGGGAAACTTTTTCCGTAGGATATAGTCAATTTAATCAATAGTAACATTCATTGATTAAATTAGGTATAAATCATGAAATCTACACTTTACTCACCGCTAACTACACCTACAAAATGTGACTTAGTTGATGCTGAGGCGATCGATGCTTGCACAACCATAGCATGGCTCGAATTGGTAGCCTTAGATGCCAACGTTCTCACGGGAGATGATTGGCTGGCTCTGTGCGATGATATTGACAGTGGTGAAATCTACCGCGACTGGTTCCTGTGGCAGGATTCGGAAGTTAGTGGAGATTGGCAAGCTTACGACCATTTGGGCGATCGGCGATTTGTGGCTAAAGGAAAAGTGTTGCTCAAAGCAATGATTGATGCCATAGAGAATGCTAGAAATCGCGCGATCGCCCAACTTGAATTTATTTAAATTATATCAAATCACAAATATAAACAATGTAACCGGATTTGATTGTGAAGTACAATTTTAACATGATTCCAAAACGCAAATAGTATGGATTTAGTAGAAAAAACTCAAGATCAACAGCATCCGCAATATCGACGCGATCGGGCTACAGTCGATACTTTATTAGCCGGAGAAACAACGGATCACAATTTATCAGAATTAGCAAGATTAATCATTCGCTACCGAGGCTTTCCCGGCGCTAGAGATATCCAACGAAACTTAAAAGAAGTCCTGCAAAAATGGAATTATACCGAAGAAACTCTTTATGAACAAACCCGGAAAATTCACGCCAAAGGTGAAGTTTACAGGAAGCAAAAAAGCGATCAAGAAGATTGGCTGTAATATTGTTTCCGGTTGCATCGGAATTATTAGTAACCGAAATTAGGAGACGGCAGTGCCGTGTCCCTACAGTATTATTTTCGGTAGGGAGACG
>JAYTZD010000150.1:0-7776 GCA_043742065.1 Oscillatoriales bacterium | reverse complement strand
CCCAGATTAGCATCGGGTTGTGAATTCTCAGTAATGGCCGGTAACATCTGACTCAGATACATGAAATTGTTTTCGCCCAGAGTTGCGAGTTGTTGGCAGAATTCCGGTGGGGTTGATAAGTATTGTTGAATGTAGTTCAGCGCATCCTCGCGATTTTCGGCGGGATAATCTCTTAAATCGAGGGTTTGAGAGGGCGCTTCAATTAACAAACCGGATTTCTCTCGCAAAAACGGGCGGCGGGCTAGGATAAAATAAATGCGATCGCCCAAATATCTCGGCAGATAGAACAGATTTGTGCTGGGAGGTTGACTCGTAAGGGCGATCGCATCTACAGTATCAATGACAATTATCAACTTTTGGCGATCGACCAATTTATCGCTAATTTTCTGAAGCAACAAAGACAAAAACCAATTCCCATCATCGGATTCGAGATTTTGAATTTGAGATTTGAGCTTGAGGATTTCGGATGTTTCCCCATTGGCTGCGAGGTATTTGTCAATCAATTGAGTGCAGACTGAAGCGAGAAAATCTTCAGCTCGATTTTTGCCCTCAACTCCAGCGTTGTAATAGATACTGCGAGGATGGGCGGTGACATATTGGGCGAGGATGGAACTTTTGCCGCAGCCGGGAGTGCCGACTATTGTGAAATAACCCCGGCTGTGGGAGTCCAGAAAGTCGGAAATCGCAGAAAAAACAAACTTGCGCCCTGCAAAATTCTCGGTTTTTGATCGCAGGAGTTGCTGAAATTCTTTTGGGTAAGCGACGGTAGAGATGGGAGTTGCCAGAGGTGAGGAATTCATGTTAGTGCCTCCATCCCTTCTAGCCGCAGGAAAAGTACGCGGCCGGATTCGTCGCCTGCCACAATTGTGACTCCATCGGGTGCGATCGCGCAACAGGCGATCGGGCTTTCACCCGTGAAACTAGCAATGACATTTCCACTCGACAAATCCCAGACTTTGAGGGCATTGTCTCTTGAACCAGAAATCACCCGTTTGCCATCAGCAGTGACGGCAACTGCATTTATCGAGTCACCATGACCTGTGAAAGTAAACTGTTCCCTTCCAGTGGTTAAATCCCAGACTTTGATGGTGTTGTCAAGTGAACCGGAAATTGCTTGCTTGCCATCAGCAGTGACGGCTACTGCATTTACCGAGTCGCTGTGACCTTCGAGAGTCAACTGTTGCTTTCCATTTGTTAAATCCCAGACTTTGAGGGTGTTGTCCGATGAACCAGAAATCGCCCGCTTGCCATCAGCGGTGACAGCTACTACATTTACCGAGTAACTGTGACCTTTTAAAGTAAACAGTTTATCTCCAGTGGTTAAATCCCAGACTTTGATGGTGTTGTCCCACAAACCAGAAATCACCCGCTTGCCATCTGGGGTCATCATCGTCATCGTCGCTTGCTCGTTGTCCGCGGTAATCGCCTGCTTGCCATCCGCAGTGACGGCTAATGCTTTTATCAAGTAGCTGTGACCTTTTAAAGTAAACATTTCATCTCTAGTTGTTAAATCCCAGTCATTTCTAGTTGTTAAATCCCAGACTTTGAAGTTGGTGTCCGACGAACAAAAAATCGCCTGCTTGCCATCAGCAGTGACGGTTACTAATGCATTTACCGAGTAGCCGTGACCTTTTACTAATGCATTTACCAAGTAGCTGTGACCTTTGAGAGCAAACAGTTCATCTCCAATTGTTAAATCCCAGACTTTGATGCTGTTGTCCCAGGAACCAGAAATCGCCCGCTTGCCATCAGCAGTGACGGCTACTGCATTTACCAAGTAACTGTGACCTTTTAAAGTAAATTGTTCATTTCCAGTTGTTAAATCCCATATTTTGACGGTGTTGTCCGATGAACCAGAAATCGCCCGTTTCCCATCAGCAGTGACGGCTACTGCATTTACCCAGTGGCTATGATCTTTAAGAGCGAACAGTTCATCTCTAGTTGTTAAATCCCAGACTTTGAGGGTGTTATCCGATGAACCAGAAATCGCCCGTTTGCCATCAGCAGAGACGGCTACTACATTTACCGACTCACTGTGACCTTTTAAAGTAAATTTTTCATCTCCAATTATTAAATCCCAGACTTTGAGACTTCTGTCATCTGAACCGGAAATCGCCTGTTTGCCATCGGCAGTGACGGCGACTGAATTTACCGAGTCACTGTGACCATTAAGAGTAAACAATTCCTTTCTAGTTGTTAAATCCCAGACTTTGAGACTTGTGTCGAAAGAACCAGAAATCGCCCGATTTCCATCAGCAGTGACGGCTACTGCATTTACCCAGTGCCTGTGACCTTTTAAAGCAAATAGTTCCTTTCTAGTTGTTAAATCCCAGACTTTTAGGGTGTTGTCCGATGAAGCAGAAATTGCCCGCTTGCTATCAGCAGTGACGGCTACTGCATTTATCGAGTCACTGTGACCTTTGAGGGTAAACAGTTCATCTCCATTTGTTAAATCCCAGACTTTGAGGGTGTTGTCTCTTGACCCAGAAATCGCCCGCTTGCCATCAGCAGTGATAGCTACTGTATTTACCCAATTGCTGTAACCTTTTAAAGTAATCGGTTCCTTTCCTGTTGTTAAATTCCAGACTTTGATGCTGTTGTCCCAGGAACCAGAAATTGCCCGCTTGCCATCAGCAGTGACGGCGACTGCTTTTACCCAATGGCTGTGACCTTCGAGGGTTCTCAGCACTCCCCTGCGAGGAGGAGTTAAACAGGGTGTAAAAGGACGCAACCAAGGTGCTAATTTCCAGTGCTTTTCTACCTCTAGCATTGCCTGAATTGACGGAATTTTAAAGTGTAGCAAGCGCCCCCATAATTGCCCTGCTAGTTGCGTCTTATCTCGCTCCAAAATACTGGTTGACATCCACAGTACCGCTTGAATCAAATTTAGGGATTTCGCTTTTTCTGGGTTGTACTCTGGGTGACTTAATGCTTCTGAATCGTCAACCAAATTGAAATCATCAATCAGGGCCTGCACCCCAAACTCAGGATGCTGAATCTTTGCCATCAGGAAGTTAAAATTTGTCAGCCTTTGATAATACTTTTCTAACTTTCCTAGCTTCACCAGATTTGGCAGTGAGTACCTCAGATAAGCAGTTTGAAATGCAGAATTTTTCGAGACTAATTTGTCGGCAGATTTCTCCATGTCAAGCCATCTCCCTTTCAAAATATTCAAAAATATGCTGATTCACTTCACGAAAAATTTTCCGCTTTGAATCCATCTCCCGTTTGGTTTTCAGAAAGTCAAGGAAACTAGCATGATAGATGGTATAGCAGATTTCTCCGTCTAAATTCTGCTTTTTCAAATACTCAACCCACTCATCTTCTAACACCTTTTTCACATCGCATTCATCCACCTCGGCAATTCCAGCAATCATCTCGCAGGGAATCGGCGTGCCAATCTCTAGTAAAATATACAAAACAATCTCCATCAATTGCCCAGGCTTAGCGTCCATCCCCATCCGCACCCAATGGTTTTGATAATACTCTTGCAGCCCGTCTGGTAATTGCTTTAAACTGAGGTCGTTGTAATCGCCCTTAGCAATTGCTGGCAAAACATAGCGCAAATACATAAAATTATTTTCGCTCTTGTTTGCCAATTGCTCGACAAAAGTTGTATCGGCAATGTTGCGGGTCTGAATCCAGTTTTTCAGTTTATTTTGATAGTCAGAATCGGTATTTATAACAAATCGAATATATTCTTTAATATCATCCTGATTGAAGTTAACATACTTTTCGTCTCTTAAATCTAACTCTTTTTCGGGAACATCTACTAACAGCCGCTTTTTATCGAGGCTATAGGGTCGCCTACTCAGCATAAAATATACGTTATTGGGCAGATTTTTTGGTAAATGTAAAAGATTTCCTCCCGGTTCTTGTTCGACTTCATCCAGTGCATCAATTGCAATTACCAAACGTTCGCCCAAAGTTAGTTTTCTGGCTACCTTTGCCAATAAAGTTGGTAAATCGGCATCTTCTGAACTTGTCAATTGATAGCGGTCAATTAATTGCTGGCGAATGCTCTTCAAAAACAATTCCGGTCGGTTGCGGCGTTCGACGAGAATATTGAAATAGCAAGGAGATTTATGTTCGGAGGCGTATTTGGCTGCGATCGAACTTTTGCCCATTCCCGCATCCCCGATAATTGTAAAATAACCGTGAGGATTTTCGTTGATAAATTGCTGAATAGCATCAAAAACAAATTGGCGACCGCAAAAGGTTTTAATTTTTTCTGCTATGAGTGATTCAAACTCTGGCGGCAGCGAATTTTCGGCATTCCAATCTTTGGGGTCAACTATGTCTGTTGGTTCTATTCCTAATGCTTCAGCTATTTTGCTAATTTGCCATCTTTCTATGCCATTAGGACAGTCTTTTGTACCGCGTAAACGCTTAATTGTGTCTTCGGAAACATTAGCTTTTGCTGCGAGTTCTTCTATTGTCAGTTTAGCTTGTTTAGATGATTCTCTGAGCTTAATTTTTCCAGTTGCACTCGATTGAATTTTATCGAATTCGCTCATAGTAAGTTTTTAGGTATGGTTGTTATTTAGTTAATTCGATTTTCTGGAACCCTAGGTAAATCATAATTTAATTACTTGTTTCTGACTAGGGCAGATAGGTTTTAATCGCCTGCCCTATCTGCCCCGAAATTTAGGGCAGAACACAAATTAAAAGTCGCCCTATCAGCCCTCGACTCTCCCTTTCTGCTCCAGTATTCTAGTTATAGAAACACTATTTAGAAGAGCAAATCATTATGAACCAGAATATTGACCGTGCCGTTAGATCCTTGCCAGCCGTGATTCTCATGGTAGGTGTCGGACTTCTATATTCTCATAAAATCTCGGTGGATGAATTCACTGCTTCCGCCAAGGCCTTGATAGGTTTTAGCAGAATTGAGTATGCTCAATCTAAGGAAAAGAAGAAGGAATTACAGCAGGAGAGCGATCGACGAAAAGGGAGCTAAATCTAGGCGACGGAGGAGACGGCAGTGCCGTTTCCCTACCCCGAAATAGGAGGAGACGGCAGTGCCGTTTCCCTACCCTAAAATGATCGTAGGGACACGGCACTGCCGTGTCCTCTAAACCACCGTGTCCTCTAATCTTTTAGCCGCCCCAAACTTTCTTTAAAACATCTTCAGGAGAGATGTCCGCCATTTTGCCAGTAGGAGATTTAATGCCCAAAAATCGATCGCTCTTTGGCAGCAATTTCTCTGGATCAGTCGGGCCGAACAACGCAATTGTATAAGTTTGAACCGCCACAGCTAAGTGCATCGGCGCACTGTCAGTACACATCATCAAATTAGCCGCCGCAATTGTCGCAGCTAATTTGCCCACATCATCCGGGGATATGACTTTCACCTTCGGACACAACTTGATTAGTTCTGTCACAAAATCAGCATCTTCTGGCCCTTTAACAACCACAACTGGTAAATTTGGCTGGCGCTGCTGACAGTCTTCTATTATTTTCTGCCAATTGCCGATCGGGTAAATTTTGTCAATACCTTTAGACACAGCTAACTGACTAGAACCGCCATGAATTAAAATGTAACCACTTTCTTTAATTCCCAACCGTTGCTGTTCCGCTTCCGCCCACTGAATGTCCTGTTTTGGTACATTAATTGCTACTGGTGGACAAGCATCATTAATGTTGAATCCTTGCAGCAAATCGTGGTACATTGAGGCTGCGTACTGCTCAGTTTTCAGCGGTACGGGATTGGTGAGAAATAAAGTATTGTTGCTTCCCACATAGCCAACTCTTTTGGGAATACCTGTCAGCCACAGCAAAAGTCCTACACTCCACCGTTGGCCGAGGGAAATTACTGCTTCGTATTCACGATCGCGAATAACGCCCAGTAAATTGCCCCAATCCGCCATTGCGTTGCGGTCTTTGAAGTTGTAAGTTAAGACTTCTTTAACAGACTTACAGACTCGGTAAGCACCTTTTGCCCTCGGTTCGACGATGACATCAATTTGAGCGTCGGGATAAGACTGCTTGAGGTGATCAAGAGTCGGGAAAAATAAAATTTGGTCGCCAATCCCGCCAGGGACAAGTGCTAGTATTCGCATCATAAACGATCGGGCTATTAGTGTTCGAGGTAGCTCTCTGCGATCGGCTCTCAACTATCAGCTTATAGTATTTCTAGACCTTAAAACCCACTGGCTGACAGCTAAACAACTGATTGAAGAGTACAGGACGCTCTTATTATATATAAGTAGTTGGATTAAAAACGGTTAGTAAATGCACTTATTAATTCCTGCGGCAGGTTCGGGGCGACGGATGGGGAGTCAGCGAAACAAACTGCTGCTGACTTTGCTGGGAAAATCTTTGCTGAGTTGGACTTTGGCTGCGGCTGAGGCTTCGCGGCAAATTACCTGGATTGGGATCATCGGCCAGCCACAGGATTTTCCTGATTTTGAAGCGATTCTGAGCGATTTATCTTTGACTAAGCCTGTGAAACTAATTCAAGGTGGCGCAACTCGGCAAGAGTCAGTTTACAACGGTTTGCAGGGATTGCCGGAGAATGCCGATCGCGTGTTGATACACGATGGCGCCCGATGTTTGGCAACTGCTGAATTGTTCGATCGGGCCGCCAACGCACTTTTGAGCTGTCCAGGCTTGATTGTCGCCGTCCCGGTCAAGGATACGATTAAGGTCGTAGATGAGCATCGGATTGTGCGAGAGACACCGGAAAGGAGCAATTTGTGGGCGGCGCAAACTCCCCAAGGATTTGAAGTGAAATTGTTAAAGCAATGTCACCAACAAGGGCGAGAGAAGGGATGGGAAGTTACCGACGATGCAGCTTTGTTTGAAAAATGCGGTTTACCCGTACAAATTGTGGAGGGAGAAGAGACGAATTTGAAAGTGACAACTCCCGTTGATTTAGCATTAGCTGAATTTATTTTGCGGCAGAGAAGAGAAAGGAGCAAATAGAATTTATGTAATTGATCATGAAAAGAATTTAACCGCAGATTAAAACAGGAGATGAACGCAGATGAACGCGGATGGGATCTTATCTGCGTTCATCTGTGTTCATCTGCTAACATCTGCGGTTCAAAATCTAAAATCTATTGACCCTTGTGTTATCCTATAAATATCATAGCTGGAAGTAAACATATGATTTCTGTTGCGCCGATCGCACCACCGTTACTCATAGGCGAAAAGCGAGTAGTGTTGAGAAATATTACTTGGGAGGGTTATCAACAACTGCTCAAAATTTTGGGCGATAACCGAGCGGCTAGATTGACATTCGATCGAGGGATTTTAGAAATTACTATGCCTTTAGAAGAACATGAATTTTCGGGACGCTTAATCGAGTTTTTGATTCGGATCTTAGTGAAAGAACTAGGTTTAAAAATCAAAACAATGGGTTCGACAACCTTGGCTCGATCGGACCTAAATCGCGGTGCAGAACCAGACAATGCCTATTATATCCAAAATCAGCCCCTCGTAGCCGGTCGTACAGTAGATTTAGCCACTGATCCAGCACCCGATTTAGTCGTAGAAATAGATATCACCCATACTGATATTAAAAAGCCTGCTCTCTATGCCAGTATGGGAGTACCGGAATTTTGGAGATACAATGGCAGAGAATGGCGCATTTATCAACTGGAAAACTCTAAGTATTTGGAAGTATCTGTCAGTCCCACTTTTCCAATTCTACCCAAAGAAAAGCTCTACGAATTTTTGGCAGCAGCGCAGTTAGATGAGGTAGAAGCGGAGGTGGATTTCCGCAATTGGGTGAGAGAGATGGTGAAATCTAAGTAACAAATCTATAGTAGC
>JAYTZD010000149.1:0-3983 GCA_043742065.1 Oscillatoriales bacterium | reverse complement strand
CTTTTCTTGAGTTGAGTTTTTAGCCTGCTTTTCGATCAAAAACTCAATATAATGAAGCACTTCTGTCTGAAGAGACTCAGGGAGTTCTGCTAATTTTTCTAAAATGACTGGCTGTATCATTGTTTCTGCTCGCGATCGCCCTCTCCATTCCATTAAACCACCAAAACCCAATGTCAGCAACAAAATAGCCCATTATCTAGCCCAAAATCGCACTAACACCATCACTATCTTGCAACTTGCCTAAAACCACCCGATCGACTATCGTTCCTAATAGCAGGAATAACAAAGAAAACATGACAGCAATATTGCCACCTTGGATAGTTTTAGACTCCCTATTGCACAACTGGCTACTAGAAGATATCGGTAGGGGCGATCGCACAACATCGGCCTTATTCCCCGCAGCCAGCATCCAGGGTACGGCTAAATGGATAGTCAAAGAAGCTGGAGTCATTGCCGGATTACCAATCGCCGATCGCACATTTAAACTTTTAGACAGCAGCCTCAGTTTCATCCCCCAAGTACCAGAAGGGAAACTGTGCGAAAAAGGAGAAGTAATCGCCGAGATTTCCGGCAATTTCGATGCGCTGCTAACCGGAGAAAGAGTAGCATTAAACTTGGCAATGCGTTTGAGCGGTATCGCTACTTTAACTCGGAAATATGTTGACAAAATTGCCGATTTGCCGGTGCAATTGGTGGATACCCGCAAGACAACACCGGGGTTGAGATTGTTGGAAAAATACGCGACTCAAGTCGGCGGTGCTTGCAATCACCGGATGGGATTAGATGATGCGGTGATGATTAAAGACAATCACATTGCGGCGGCTGGGGGAATTGCCGAGGCGATCGCCCTGATCCGCAATTCTATCCCCTATCCGCTGACGATCGAAGTTGAAACGGAAACTCTGGCTGAGGTAGAGACAGCTCTTCAGCAAAAGGCGGATATTATCATGTTAGATAATATGTCCTTCGATTTGATGCGGCAGGCTGTGGCAATAATTCGCGAAAAGAGCGATCGGGTGAAAATTGAAGCTTCCGGGAATGTTACATTAGAAACTATTCGGAGTGTGGCGGAAACCGGAGTTGACTATATTTCAACGAGTGCTCCGATTACGCGATCGACTTGGCTGGATTTGAGTATGAAAATTAATAATTAGTTGCCTAAATTCAGGAGACGGCAATGCCGTGTCCCTACCCTAATTAATTGTAGGGAAACGGCATTGCCGTCTCCTCCTCGCGAGCGTAATCGATATTTTGGAGTAGGGAAACGGCACTGCCGTCTCCTCCGTTGCTGACAGTGAATAGTCAACTACTTCGAGATAAAATGAACCCAGAAATTCCCATCAGGCATACAAACGTTGCGGATTAAACGCTCGGAATAATACAAATAGGAACCGCTAACACTTGTGTCGTAGCCGTCGGGAAACCACTCTCCATAGGGATCGTGAACAAAGAATCCACCACTGTCATAACCTACTACAACGATAATATGACCGAAAGATGTGAAATATCCATGTATCACAGCCGGATTGCCACTGGATAGCCAATCTCTTAAGTCTTGAATAGTTGCACTTTCTGTAAAGTAATCTTGGGCTCCATAATCTTTGACAATCTTTGCTAAGTCCAAGGGTTCCCAGCGACTGTAATTTTTGGCGATCGCATATTCATAGAGTTCATCCTCAAATTGCCCGGTTTTTTTGCGTCGCGGAATTCTCAAAAAGTCCAGACACATTGCTATGGAAGTTACATTACAAGAACCACTAGGATTATAAAAATTATCCATTTGAGATCTGTAAGGAACTCCAAGTCTGACAGTGGGCGGATTTGTTTTGGGATAAAGCACAACGCCTTCTTGAGTAACTTGAGCCTGTGTTCCCAAAACATACCAAATCCCCGAACCTTTAAAAGATTGGTTGCGGAGAGCAATTCTCAGATGCCCACGAATCGGGGCAAAAGCAATCAGCTCAAACTCTTTTCCCGCTGGTATTGATTGTTTTTCCGCGTCTATAAGTTGAGAAGTGGCCAGGGGTTTTGCTTTAAAAACTGTGTCTTTGAGGATTTTTAGTATGATCGGAGGTGTCGGAATTCCTCCCGGTTTGGTTTCGATCAGCTTTTCGGCTGTGACTGCTCCCAAAAAACCAGTTTCACCACACTTCATCAGGGTTTGAAACCGATGGAGAGCCGCAGTAGAGAGCGGACCAAATATGCCGTCTACGGGAGGTTTCAGTAAACCCAAGTCAATGAGGCGAGTTTGAATTTGGCGACTGAGCTCGTCATCATTCGCGATCGCCCTCGCATCATACCTAATTTGCGACTTTAGAAAATTTTGTAATCTCATTCTTGCCCACCTATGTCAATCGATTTTAGATTTTAGATTTTAGATTTGAGAATTACGATCGCGATCGATCCCGTAGTTTGTAACTAATATCATTTCCGGTAGCATCGGAATTAATATTAGCCGAAATGAGGAGACGGCAGTGCCGTTTCCCTACAATATTATTTTGGGTAGGGAAACGGCAGTGCCGTGTCCTCTATATCATTCCGATGCAACCGGAAACGATATAAATTGCTCGATCGCCAATAATTCTCAGCTTATACTCTCATAGAATTACGATTATTTTGTCGATCGCCCCTACCTTCAAGGCTTTGTATTAATTCGATACAAAACCTTCAAGGCGGGAGTGTGAGGATCAGGAAGGGCGAATCACAACTACCCCGATCGCATCAGGAGACAAATATTTGACAGCCGCATCCCGAAGCTGGGTGGGAGTCAAAGCTTGAATGCAAGCCGTATAGTTGAGGGCGGGAGCAATATCTCCTACCATCGACTGATAGTAACCGTACAAACTGGCGCGATCGCTTGGAGTCTCATTTGCAAACACAAACCGATTTGCCACTTGGGTGCGGATGCGGGACATTTCAGCATCCGTCACCAATTCAGTTTGCAGAGTGCGGATGTGTCGGATGATGGCTGCTTCGACTTCCGGCAAGTTTTCCGCCGCCAAATGAGCAGAAATTGAGAACACGCCACCGAGTCGCTGAGTCATGTTGCTGACGGAAATTGACGAAACAAGTCCCTTATCTTCGCGCAACTCCTGAACCAAACGAGTTGTGCGCCCGTGGCCCAAGATTGTTGCCAAAACATCGAGGGCATAGGTTTCGGAGATGTCAACAAAACCCGGTGCTCGCCACATCATCATCAGTCTGGCTTGCTGGAGAGAAGCATCGACAAACTCGCGGCGGATTGTTTCTGTAAACGGCGATTCTTTTGAGTATGTCGGCGTTTCAGATTCTGACGGAACTTTGACAGCAGCCAGATCTATGTGACCATTTTGTGCAGTACCTTTTGCAGCAAAACTATCCGCCACAATTTGAATTAATTCATCTACGGGCAAATTCCCTACAGCCACTGCTGTCATCGCACTCGGCTGATATCTGCTGCTGTGGAAATCCCGCATTTGTTGGGCTGTCAGGTTTTCGATTACCGAGCTAGGGCCGAGTACCGGGCGGCGATAGGGTAGGGATTCAAAGGCTAGTTCGACCGATCGCTGATAGGTACGGCGGCCGGGATTGTCTTCGGAGCGTCTAATCTCTTCTAATACTACCAGTCGTTCGCGATCGAAGGCATCGTCGGGAATGCTGGCATTTAGCAACACATCGACTTGCAGGGGAGCGAGTTCAGCAAAGTCTTTGGGGGCTGTGGTGATGTAATAGTTGGTGTAATCTTGGCTGGTGGCTGCATTGGTGACTGCGCCGCGTTGTTCGATCGCAGCCTCAAATTCTCCGCTTTGGATACTGGGAGTTCCCTTAAAAATCATGTGTTCTAAAAAGTGAGCCATCCCGTTGATTTCGTCGGATTCGACGGCGGAGCCCAAGTTCACCCAAATGCTGAGGTTAACGGCATCAACGGGCAAATGTTCGGCGATGACTGTCAGCCCATTGGGGAAATGGCGGATGGTTGGGGCGTTGATGGGCGATCGGGCTGA
>JAYTZD010000148.1:0-7798 GCA_043742065.1 Oscillatoriales bacterium | reverse complement strand
ATGCCGCTAAAGATAGTACCAAATCGTGGATAGTTGACATCAGCGATCCGGTAACTGAGAGAGTTTGGGATATGGCTAGAAAGTCTCATATCGCTTTGGGCTGTCGCGATTATAGTCTATTTGATTTTCGCATCGATCCCCAGGGACAACCTTGGTTTTTAGAAGCGGGTTTGTACTGTTCTTTTGCTCAAAAAAGTGTGCTTTCTGCGATGACGAAAGCATCAGGAACTTCTCTTGATACTTTTTTTGAAAGTATGTTGCAAAATGCTTTATGTAAAATCCCAAGAAATTAGGACACTGCAGTGCCGTTTCCCTACAGTATTATTTTGGGTAGGGACACGGCACTGCCGTGTCCTCTGTATCATTCTAAAATAGGAACAGGACTTGTTGCCATCTTTGAGCAAGTAGGGTGCGTCGCCATCTATAATCTGCGAGTTATATCAAAGATCTCGCAGCGACGCACCCTACGGATCTAGATACTGATTTTTGATTTAGTCGATCGCCGCGATCGGTATTTTGATATTATGGACCCCAGATTATACCAAACTTCACTTCCTATGTCAAGGATTACGAACAACGTTGTCGTAATTCCTTGTGTAATATTTGAGCTTTCCGCATACTAATCACCAGACAGAGGAAACCACAACATGATCCAAACCATATCGAAAACAATCACGTTTGATGAGTTCGTTGCTTGGTATCCAGAGAACTCTGTCCATAAGTACGAACTACACAATGGAGTAATTGTTGAAATGCCTTTAGGAACTGGCGACCATGCCGACGTTATAGGTTTTCTTTCCAGTGAAATCAATTTTGAAATCAGACGACTGCAATTACCCTACTCAATCCCTGGTCACTGCTTACTCAAGCTTTCCCGTGACGAAGCAGGTTATCAGCCAGACGTAATAGTCCTAGACAGAACCGCACTTGCAAACGAGTCGCGCTGGAAAAAAGAATCCATCATCACGATGGGCTCTTCAGTGCGACTGGTTGTAGAAGTAGTCAGCACGAACTGGCAAGATGATTACCTGGTTAAAGTAGCTGATTATGAAAGATTGGGTATCCCGGAATATTGGGTTGTGGATTATGCTGCTTTGGGCGGCAGACGCTTCATTGGCAATCCGAAACAACCGACTATCTCGGTTTACCAGTTGGTTGACGGGGAATATCAAATCAGTCAGTTTCGGGGAAATGACATAGTTGAGTCGCTGGCGTTCCCAGAGTTGAGGTTGACTGTCGAGCAGATTTTTCGAGCCGGTCTGCCTCCAACTGAGCCAAGCTAGAACAAATAAGGCGATCGGGTATCAAAAGGATATCAAATGGGGTACAAAAGGACACCAATTTAAAGAAAATGTATCTTCAACCTTTATGAAACAGGCATCTTGCTTGTGATTGATATTGGTGTCCGATCTCACATACAATATGAGATATATAATAAATCTATACCGTGCCGTAATGACTACGCCGCCGAATCCGCTGACTCCGACTCCGACACCATCCCCATCGAGTCCAACTCCTGTAGGGCTATCTCCTCCAGTAAGTACGAAATTGGGTACATTCACGCAAAAGGTAGTGATGAGTGTTTTAGAGGTTATCGATCAGGTATTCTATGGGTTAATGGGTCAACTTGGAAGAACAGTTTATGGGTCAATTCAGGATGCGATCGCGATCGGTATTCTTTTAAAGCTTCCCGGTTTAATCGGTGAAATTATTATCGGTAAAGATTTTTCAGGTTTCGATATTTGTCTGCAAGAAAGCGCTTTCGGTGTATCCCGTTATGCTTGTTTTATTATTGTAGCTTCTGACTTTCTGTTGTGGATAGTTCTCGCAGGTCGAATTATTGGTCGATTTTGGGCAGATTTAAAAGATTTGAAAAATAATCCCTAGGAGATATTTGATATGACTTTAGTGAACCGCAAACAAATTAGTCTTTATGAAGAAGCTGAAGCTGGATTAAATTCTTTAGTCAAGCAAACGGTTCAAGTTGGTGTTGGTTTGTTAGGGATGCTGTTGCTGACAGGGGGAAATCCGCCAGCTTTGACAGTAGGGTTAAGTGTAGTTGGGGGAATTGCGTTTGTTGCTTGGAGCGAAGAGAAGCGACTGACTAAATTTTATGCGAGGCGATCGCATCTTATATCATTCATTGGGGCCAACGAAGTCAAAGCCAACCAAAAAAATGCTAATGTAGAATTTCTCGGAAATGCTATTAAACATAATCTTGACATTAAAGTTATAGTCGCATCGGTAACATCCAAATCGCAAATTCCTAACTCTCCTGAGTCTCAATCGCTGGAGTCAATTCAAAATGACATTAAGCAAATTCTTGAATTAGATACAAATAATTTATCTGAATTGGTGAAACAGGCTGGTTTAAATCCGTATGAAGATTTAGCAGGAGCTAATTTAAGTGAGGCTACAGGAGTTGGCTGTAAATTGAGCAGATTCAATCTCAGCGGCGCTGACTTAGATAATGCCAATTTGAGTCGTGCCGATCTGAGTTTTGCTAACTTAAGCAATGCTAAACTAACAAACGTAAAACTTTGTCGCGCTGACTTAAGTGGTGCTGATTTGAGAAATGCTTTGCTGATGGATGCCAACTTGAGTTTTGCCGACTTAAGTGATGCTGACTTGAGCGGTGCCGATTTGATTAATGCTGACTTAAACAATGTCAATTTAAGTAATGCTAATTTGCACAATGCTAATTTGACATCGACAAACCTAAATACTGCCAAAGTAGAAAATGCTCGATTCGGCAATAATACCGGACTTGATGAAAAAGCAAAGTATGAACTAGAGCATCGAGGTGCAATCTTCCCACAAGACGAACGAATCACTGTCTTAGTGTAAAATTTTTGTTGAGACGGCAAAACAATTGCAGCGTCATGTTAGGGTGTATTTCAGGTAAGAGTTAAATTCATCATTCCACCTAAGCAATGCCAGAAACCCTACCGATAATATCTCAAATACATCATGAAAATAAGTTCCCAGATTGCTTGTGTATGCAATTGGAAGGAATTCTAGTTGAATCTGAGCAGATTGACCTGCCAATTACCATAGAATTTAACGAACAGTGGGAATCGCTACTGGGTGGGCGTGTCAAATTTGGTCTAAAAGGTGGAACACTGAAGCTCAAGCTGGAAAACGGTCAGATTCCTCAGAAGTTGCGTAACCTGACTGGCTTGAAAGAGCTGAAAGAGAGACAAGCAACTGAAAATTTTAATTTTCCTTTTATGTGTGAGGTAACGGCGGATGGCTCGGAGTTAAATCCAGCTTGGCTGTTTGAACTCAAGAGAGCTTCGTCAGTTTTGAAAGGAACGCTACCGAAGGAAAACTTAGGAACTCTGACAGTCAATCATCAACCTTGCTGTGTGGAAGCAACTTTTGAGGTTGAACTCAAATATGTGCATATTACCGATGTTGAGGGACTGTGGCCAGAAAATATTTCCCGAAATCAGCAGATAGTTTTGGAAGCAAGTGCCAGAAAAAAGTTATGTAACTCAAAGTTACAACCGTATCTGAGTCGATCGGAGTGGCGATATGGCTAATGAAGACTCTCTGCAAGAATTTCACAACAACAAACCTGAACAGTGCCAAAGTAGAAAGTGCTAGATTTGGTAACAATGTGGGACTGTCTGAAGATGCAGAGTATGAACTAAAAAAGCGAGGTGCAATCTTCCCGCAAGACGAACGGATAGGAGCGCTGGTGTAAAATGTTTGTTGAGACGGCAAAACATCGGTTCTGTATCGAGTCGCTTGAGGAAAATATGTCTTCAATGCGAGTTATAATAGTTGGGTAACGTTGGGGTAAGTAAAAAACTAACATGAATCAAACTTCTACAGTTACGATCGGCAACACATTTTATACAATCCTCGCAGAACTCTCTGCAAACTCTGGAAAATCAATCCAAGCAGTTCTCGAACAAGCGATCGAACAATACCGAAGACAACAGTTTCTAGAAGCAGCAAACCAAGCTTATATTGCTCTACGCAATAACCCCGAAGCTTGGCAAGAAGAACTTGAAGAACGATCGCTCTGGGATATCACTTTAGTTGACAGTATTTCCATGAAATTAGGAGACGGCAGTGCCGTGTCCCTACAATGTTATCTTCGGTAGGGACACGGCACTGCCGTCTCCTCATCATTCCGGTGTAACCGGATTTGATATGAATTCCCGATCGCATCCACCCATCCACCTACACCTTGCAGTTTATCAAATTGTGTGATACCATAAAACGTTCTCAAAAATAGCGCAACAGCAACTAATTACTGCATGGCAACGAAGCCAACGATCGCATTTACTCACCTCGGTTGCGAAAAAAATCGCATTGATACCGAACACATGATTGGCTTGCTGGCTCAAGCAGGCTATGAAGTCGATTCTAATGAAGAATTAGCCGATTACGTCGTCGTCAATACTTGCAGTTTTATCCAAGCTGCGCGAGAAGAATCAGTCCGCACCCTGGTAGAATTAGCCGAAGCTAATAAAAAAGTAGTCATCACCGGCTGCATGGCACAGCATTTTCAGCAGCAATTGCTGGATGAATTGCCCGAAGCCGTCGCAATTGTCGGCACTGGCGATTATCATAAAATAGTCGATGTGATGCAAAGGGTCGAAAAGGGCGATCGAGTTTCCCTCGTCTCTAGTGAACCAACTTACATCGCTGACGAAACTACTCCTCGCTATCGCACAACATCCGAAGGTGTCGCTTATCTGCGAATAGCCGAAGGCTGTGACTACCGTTGCGCTTTTTGCATTATCCCGCACTTGCGCGGAAATCAGCGATCGCGCACCATAGAATCTATTGTCGCCGAAGCTAAGCAATTAGCCTCCGAAGGGGTAAAGGAAATTATCCTAATTTCTCAAATTACCACCAACTACGGCAAAGATATTTATGGCGAACCCAAACTGGCCGAACTGCTTCGGGCTTTGGGTAAAGTAGATGTACCTTGGATTCGGATGCACTACGCCTATCCCACAGGTTTGACTCCGCAAGTTGTCGAGGCAATGCGAGAAACGCCAAACGTTTTGCCATACTTGGATTTACCTCTGCAACATTCCCATCCCGAAATTCTGCGGGCGATGAACAGGCCTTTTCAAGCTGGGATTAATGATGCTATAGTCGATCGGCTGAAAGCATCAATTCCTGGTGCCGTGATGCGGACAACTTTTATTGTAGGCTTCCCCGGCGAAACAGACGAACACGCAGCACACTTACTGGAATTTGTCAAGCGCCACGAATTCGATCACGTCGGAGTATTCACATTTTCCGCTGAAGAAGGAACGCCAGCCTACAGCTTGCCAAATCAACTTCCAGCAGAAACAATGGAAACTTGGCGAAATGCAGTCATGGCGGCACAACAACCTATATCATTGAAAAAGAATCAAGAATCTGTCGGTCAGGTAGTTGATGTCCTGATAGAACAAGAACAACCAGAGACAGGCGAGTTGATTGGTAGATCCGCCCGGTTCTCTCCAGAAGTAGACGGACTCGTCTATGTTACAGGAGAAGCCCGATTGGGTTCAATGGTATCCGTGAAAATTACTGGTGCAGATGTCTACGACCTTTATGGTCAAGTCAGCGGTTAGTCTCTACTGAACAATCAGAAAGTTTTAACAAATCTAATGTTTTGTTTCTGAATGTAAAGAGCTATAGTATAGTAGTAACAAGCCAGACATAAGCGGGATGATCCTAGATTGCTTCGCCGTCCGCCCCACACCACAACGGGATCCCGAAGAAGTGTAGAGCTGATAGGCGGTGATGGTCGCTACATCCCTTACTTAATCCCGTATGCGAAAGATTGCGGGATAGCGCCTGAACCAATAAACCTGGTTACTACTATTTAGTTAGCGAAGTTCAGCCTTGTGCTGGCGGCGAAGCAAAATCGGTAGACCGGGAAAAGATGATAGGGCAATGGAAGTCTAACCCTAGAATCACAACTACGAAGAATTCCGTTTGGTATTCGACACGTAAAAACCGCAGGGCTTGCGGGGTTAGTCTGTGGAGCGAACATAAGACCAAAACTCTTTGAGGGTGGAGGCAGTTGCGAAGAAGCAGAAACTTAAGTCGCGAGGCTTAAGAATCACCGTGCCTTCAGGTCGGTGAGTATGTCAAAATCCTCACTATAAAAAGCCTAAGAGGGAAACTGGCGAGTACCTCAAAGGAAGTTCAATATCCTGTTCAAGGCTGTTGGAAACTTACAACACACCGCTCGCGGTTTGTGTAGGTCATGTCACAAAATCAAAGACGGCTGTCGAATGGGTAAAATTAGTCACCATCGACGGAGCTGCCCTATACTCGATTGCTATTTAAGAAGGTGCACGCAGGCGCAGCACCATACAGAACTCTTACGAGTTCCTGCCCTAGAGCAGAAATCCGCATCCGAGTTGGGCGACTTAGAAGGCTAAGACTCGTTATTAGGAGCATTAATGAATTCATTGTTTGAAGGCTTGGGTCTTTCGGAAGAACTCGTTCTCCATCTGGAAACACTCGGCTTTACAGAACCTACTCCCATCCAAGTACAAGCGATTCCGCACTTGCTAGCAGGTCGCGACGTTGTGGGTCAAGCCCAAACTGGAACGGGCAAAACGGCAGCATTCTCGTTGCCCATCTTGGAACGGATTGATTTAGACTTAACTGCGGTGCAAGCACTGGTGCTGACACCTACTCGCGAATTGGCGATGCAAGTTACTGAAGCTATTCGCGATTTGAGCGGTATCAGTAGCGACGGGCCAGTGAAAGTTGGTCGTTCTCTACAAGTTTTGACGGTGTATGGTGGTCAATCGATCGATCGCCAAATGCAGCGTTTGAAGCGTGGCGTTCACATTGTTGTCGGTACACCTGGACGCATATTGGATATGTTGAGCCGGGGTAGCCTGAAATTAGACAGACTGCGGTGGCTGGTTTTGGACGAAGCTGACGAAATGCTCAGCATGGGCTTCATCCAAGATGTGGAAAAAATTCTGGATGCAGCACCACAAGATCGTCAAACAGCGTTTTTCTCGGCGACGATGGAAGCTTCGATTCGCAAATTAGTCGCAAGACATTTGCGTAACCCAGTTAACGTCACCGTAGAGCAGCCCAAAGCAACGCCAAAGCGGATCAGCCAAGGCGTGTACATGATTCCCCGTGGTTGGACGAAGGCAAGAGCTTTACAGCCAATCCTGGAAATGGAAGACCCAGAATCTGCACTGATTTTTGTGCGGACTCGGCAGTCGGCGGCGGAACTCACTAGCCAACTGCAAGCAGCAGGCCACAGCGTTGATGAATATCACGGTAATTTGAACCAAGCACAACGGGAACGTTTGCTGCATCGGTTCCGCCAATGTCAAGTGCGCTGGGTAGTGGCGACTGATATTGCGGCGCGGGGTTTGGACGTGGATCACTTGACTCACGTGATTAACTACGATTTACCTGACAGTGTAGAAAGCTACGTTCACCGGATCGGACGTACGGGCCGGGCTGGCCGCGAAGGAACAGCAATTACGCTGATTCAACCGGTCGATCGCCGCAAACTGCGCTTAATTGAACGCCACGTGCGATCGAGCTTGGCAGTTCGCGTGATTCCAACACGGGCGCAAATTGAAGCCCGCCAGTTGGAGAAGATGCAGGGTAAGGTTCGCGAAGCTTTGGCTGGCGAACGGATGGCATCTTTCTTGCCTTTGGTATCTCAGTTGTCTGAGGAGTATGACTCCCATGCGATCGCCGCTGCGGCATTGCAAATGGCTTTCGATCAAAGCCGTCCGGCTTGGATGAGCCAGGATTATGCTCAACAGGAAGATGCGCCGATCGCCGAAAA
>JAYTZD010000147.1:0-17224 GCA_043742065.1 Oscillatoriales bacterium | reverse complement strand
GAACGTGCCAATTCCGGTTAATAGTTAATTCTGCCAACTCCAATATTTCGCCATCATTCACACCGGGAATCACCACCACATTTAATTTCAGCGGATCGAATCCTGCTGCATAAGCCGCTTGAATTCCTTCCCAAACTTGCATCCAGCGCGATCGACCCCGACTACCAATAATCTTATCAAAAGTCTCCGGTTCCAGCGAATCCAAACTAATATTAATCCGGCGCAAACCAGCATTGTAGAGATTTTCGGCCATTCCCGCCAGCAAAAAGCCATTAGTTGTCATTGACAAATCTCGCGTTTCGGGCATTGAGGCGATCGCCCCAACCAACTCCACCACCCCAGGGCGCAACAGCGGTTCCCCACCAGTCAACCGAAACTTGGTAAATCCCACAGGTATGAAAACTTCCCGCAGCAAAGTTAGCAATTCCGAGTGAGTTAACAACTGCTGCTGCAAAACATAGTCCAAGTCGCTACCTTCTGGCATACAGTAGAGACAGCGGAAATTGCAGCGGTCTATTAAACTAATCCGAAGGTAGTCTACGGGATTCATATCAATACTGTATAATATTACTTAAGTATAAATCCTGATTCAATTTTCTGCAATTATTGATAGAAAGCAAAAAACCTGCATCGATTTCTCTCTCTTCTCTTCCTCTGCGCCCTCTGCGGTAAATAAAAAAAATCTAATTTGCAAATCCATATATCTATGACATTCTTTAAATTTGAAGCCGATTTTGTAGAAGCCCTCCGCTGCATTCCCATGCAAGTACGCCTCAAGTTAGATACTTGCGGCATTAAACTCAAGTTGCAGGATTGGAATCATTTTAGTCAAACAGAACGGCAAACACTTGTAGAGCTTCCTTGTTTGACAAGTCCAGAAATTCTCGAATATCGAGAACAGCTAAACCAAATATTAATTCAACATACTGGTAAATCTGGTAGTGATTTGGCGATCGACCCAAATCCGCCGTGGATCGATGCTGCAACCATACCAGAATCTGTCATAGCCAAAGCCCAAGAGCTCGGATTGACTATTACTTTGGCACAATGGAGGGCTTTGGGCGCGATCAAGCGATTTGCTTTAATCAAACTTAGTCGATCGAGCCACGAGAATAAAAACTTTCTCCCGGCGGTTAAAGAGTTTCACCTCGTGGAATAATAAAGAGCAAATTTTTACTCATTATCCAGCCAAATCTCTCCCCTCTCGCATCTCCCATCTCCCCCTCTCCCCATCTCCCCCTCTCCCCCTCTCACATCTCGACACCAAAACCTAAAAAAATTATTAATTTTATTTTAAGTATTGTTACCGCAGCGTGGTAATATTTTTTTGAGCTTGCAAAGCACACGCCTGCTACCTGCATTAGTTTCTGAGCTTCGTGAACACGCAAAACACACCCACCCAACCCGCACCAGCAACCGAGGATCTTCCTCAGACTGGCACTGTCTCGACAATCGTGTCAGAGACAGGTGATTCCATGCAAGACTTCTATCGCCTTCAACAAGAGTTGTTGGTTTACACCCTTGCGTTTACGGCGATGATTACGATCGCCGTTTGGATCTTTTACTCGCTCAACATTGCCCTGAATTATTTGCTTGGGGCGAGCACAGGTGTGGTTTACTTAAAGATGTTGGCTAGAGACGTTGAGCGAATCGGTAGCCAAAATCAGAAGATTAGTAAGACAAGGCTGGCTCTGCTTATTGGGTTGATGATAGTAGCAACTCGGTTAGACCAGCTACAGATTTTACCAATATTTTTGGGATTTCTGACTTACAAACTTTCGCTGATGATTTACGTGTTGCGAAGTGCATTAGCACCAGACTACAGGTAGGTCAGGCAATCTAGCAATACTCAACTCATAGATTTGGGGAAACCCGTTGAATGGCAATGCTTGACGTTCTAAACACCTTTAATCGTTTCCCCCTTGCAAAATTAGAAGTTGGCCAGCAGTTGTACTGGCAACTGGGCAATCTAAAAGTGCATGGGCAGGTTTTTATAACCTCGTGGTTTGTAATTGCCGTTTTAGTCATAGTTTCGCTTTTAGGAAGCAGCAAAATCCAAAGAATTCCCAGCGGAATGCAGAATTTAATGGAGTATGCGCTGGAATTTATTCGGGACTTGGCTAAAAACCAAATTGGGGAAAAAGAATATCGCCCCTGGGTACCATTTATTGGTACATTATTTTTGTTCATCTTTGTGTCAAACTGGTCGGGGGCTCTCATTCCTTGGAAGCTGATTAAGCTGCCATCGGGAGAATTGGGAGCACCTACGGCTGACATCAACACGACGATCGCATTCGCACTGCTGACTTCTCTGGCATATTTTTATGCAGGTCTCAGCAAAAGTGGCTTGGGCTATTTCGCCCACTATGTAGAACCGGTTCCTTTTATGTTGCCGTTCAAAATCATAGAAGATTTTACTAAGCCTCTTTCCCTAAGTTTCCGTTTGTTTGGCAACATCCTAGCTGACGAATTGGTTGTAGGAGTGTTGGTATTGCTAGTGCCTCTATTTGTGCCTTTGCCAGTAATGGTTCTGGGACTATTTACAAGTGCTATTCAAGCTTTGATTTTTGCTACCCTAGCAGCAGCCTATATTGGTGAAGCTCTAGAGGGCGGTCACGGCGAAGAAGAACACGATTAACTAACGATAAATGGCGAAGAATGAGGGAGGAAAAATTAATTTTCTGAACTTGAACTTATTGCCGTGAAATCGGACAATTCCGTAGAATTTCTGTTCTCAATTTTGTACTTTACATAAGGAAAATCATCATGGATCCAATCGTTGCCGCCGCTTCCGTAATTGCTGCCGCTTTGGCAGTAGGTTTAGCCGCAATCGGCCCTGGCATCGGTCAAGGTAATGCCGCAGCCAGTGCTGTAGAAGGGATTGCCCGTCAGCCTGAAGCAGAAGGTAAAATTCGTGGCACCTTGCTGTTGAGTTTGGCGTTCATGGAAGCGCTGACAATTTACGGTTTGGTCGTAGCCCTAGTGCTGTTGTTTGCCAACCCCTTCGCATAATAATAATTTGGGGTCGTATCGATTTTGGATTTTGGATGGTAATTAGATTCCAAAATCCAAAGTCGAAAATCTCAGATCGAATTAGGTGGGAGCCGTCAAAAAAACATGATGCACTGGACAGTATTACTAGCAGTTGAAGAAGCAGCAAAAGAAGGCGGACTTTTTGATATTGATGCTACGCTGCCTCTGATGGCGGTGCAGTTTTTGATTTTAGTCGCAGTCTTGAATGTAATTTTTTACAAGCCGCTCACCAAGTCTATTGAGGAACGGGCAGATTACATTCGTAACACTCAAGTTGCAGCGAAAGAACGCTTGGCTAAAGCTCAGCAACTAGCGCAGGAGTATGAGCAAAAACTGGGAGATACTCGTAGGGAATCTCAAAAGGTGATTGCTGTTGCTCAAGCAGAAGCTCAAAAAACTGCTTCGGCGAAAGTAGCTGAGGCTCAAAAAGAAGCTCAAGTCGCGCGAGAAAAAGCAGGACAAGAGATTGAGCAGCAAAAGCAAGATGCAATGCGATCGCTAGAACAAGAAGTGGACTCCCTGAGTCGCCAAATTCTAGAGAAGCTATTAGGGCCGGAGCTGGTCAAATAGTGAAATTGAATAGTTTTAGATTTTGGACTCAATCTAAAATCTAAAATTGGTTCAGCCAACCTGCACGCGCAATTATGGAAGACTATCATGGGGACTGTTTTATTGCTAGCCACAGAAGCTAGCCGGGAAGGTGGTTTCGGTTTCAATTTTGATATTTTAGAAACCAATCTGATTAACCTGGTCATTATTATTGCAGTGCTGTTTTATTTCGGGCGCGGCTTTTTGGGAAACATCCTGAATGAGCGGCGCACGGGTATCCAAGAGGCGATTCTCGAAGCAGAAAAACGCCAAAAGGATGCCGCAGCAGCTCTAGCAGAGCAACAGCAAAAATTGACTCAAGCACAAGCAGAAGCGGAACGAATTCGTACTGCTTCTGAGGAAACTGCGAAGAAGGCTAAAGAAGCAATTCTAGCTCAAGCGGCGCAGGACGTTGAACGCATGAAAGCAACAGCAGGTCAAGAGTTGGAATCGGAGCGTGAAAGAGCGATCGCCCAACTGCGATCGGCTGTTGTATCTCTGGCATTAGCAAAGGTGGAAAGCCAGCTAAAAACTAGCTTGAACGAAAACGCTCAACACCAATTAATTGATCGCAGCATTGCGTTACTGGGAGGCTAAAACGTGAGTAAAGTCAACACACAAGTTTTACAGCCTTACGCATCCGCTTTGATGTCATTGGCTAAGTCTAACAATCTTTCAGAGGAGTTCGGCAATGAGATTCGTTCTTTGCTGGGTCTGCTAGAAAGTTCGCAGGAATTGCGTGAATTTTTAGGCAATCCTCTGATTAAACCAGATGCTAAAAAAGCTGTGATTAAGCAAATAGCAGGGGAAGATATGAACCCCTTGATGCGAAGCTTTCTGAGCCTGTTAATAGACAAAGGAAGGATTCTTTTTTTAGAAGGCATTGGCAAACAATACTTGACACAACTCCGAGAACTCAACCAAACAGTCTTGGCTGAAGTTACATCGGCTGTACCGCTTTCAGATGCTCAACAGCAAACTGTTCGCGAAAAAGTGCAGGCGATGACGAGTGCGCGGCAAGTGGAAATTGAAACCAAAATTGACGCAGATTTAATCGGCGGTGTCGTAATCAAAGTAGGCTCTCAAGTGATTGATGCCAGCCTGCGAGGACAATTACGCCGTCTGGGAATTCGCTTGGCTTCTTGATAGAAGGAAGTTCGGCAGCGGATTATGTAACGGATGTAACGGATGTCAGGAAGTTCGGCAACGGATTCGCTCGACGGATGTAACGGATGTAACGGATGTCAGGAAGAAGGAAGAAATCAAACAGGAATTAGGAATAAATTAATTTCTATTACCGATTTGTTATTCCCAAATTCTGAGTGCCAAATCCCAGGGCTTTCTTGCCGAAAACATCGACTGACAACTGACCACTGACAACAAACACTTGACAAAAAACAACTGATATGGCAGCAATCAGACCAGACGAAATTAGTAACATTATTCGCCAGCAAATTGAGCAGTATGACCAAGATGTTAAAACATCTAATGTCGGTACTGTTTTGCAAGTAGGCGACGGTATTGCGCGGATTTATGGCTTGGATAAAGCGATGTCCGGTGAATTGCTAGAATTTGCCGATGGCACCGTTGGTATTGCACTGAACTTGGAAGAAGATAACGTCGGCGCAGTGCTGATGGGCCAAGGTTTGGGAATTGAAGAAGGTTCCGCAGTTATTGCTACTGGCAGAATTGCTGAAGTCCCCGTGGGAGAAGCCATGTTGGGACGAGTAGTTGATGCTTTGGCCCGTCCGATTGACGGCAAGGGAGAAATTAAAACTACTGAAACTCGCTTGATTGAATCTCCGGCACCTGGGATTGTTTCTCGCCGTTCTGTTTACGAACCGATGCAAACAGGGATTACCGCTATTGATGCGATGATTCCAGTTGGTAGAGGACAACGGGAACTGATTATTGGTGACAGACAAACTGGTAAGACGGCGATCGCGATCGACACGATTATCAACCAAAAGTCTGAGAATGTAATTTGCGTTTATGTGGCGATCGGGCAAAAAGCTTCTACAGTAGCTAACATTGTCAACGTGCTGCAAGAAAAAGGCGCAATGGACTACACAATCGTAGTAGCAGCCAACGCTAGTGACCCTGCCACACTGCAATATTTGGCTCCCTACACAGGTGCTAGCTTAGCCGAGTATTTCATGTACAAAGGCAAGCACACTTTGGTTATCTACGATGACCTTTCCAAACAAGCACAAGCTTACCGCCAAATGTCGCTGTTGCTACGCCGTCCTCCCGGTCGCGAAGCATACCCCGGAGACGTGTTCTATCTGCACTCTCGCTTGCTAGAACGTGCTGCTAAATTGAGCGATGATTTGGGCGAAGGTAGCATGACAGCTTTGCCAATTATCGAAACTCAAGCTGGTGACGTCTCTGCTTACATTCCTACCAACGTAATTTCGATTACCGATGGTCAAATATTCCTTTCTTCTGACTTGTTTAACGCTGGTTTGCGTCCAGCAGTAAACCCCGGTATTTCTGTATCGCGGGTAGGTTCTGCTGCTCAAACTAAGGCAATGAAAAAAGTAGCCGGTAAGGTGAAATTGGAATTGGCGCAGTTTGAAGAATTGGCAGCATTTTCTCAGTTTGCTTCGGACTTGGATAAGTCTACTCAAAACCAATTGGCCCGTGGTCAACGGTTGCGCGAACTGTTGAAACAGGCACAAAGTTCTCCTCTGCCGATGAACGAACAAGTTGCGATCATCTATGCTGGAATTAATGGCTACATGGATGAAATTCCAGTAGATCAGGTCAGCAAGTTTACTGTTGGTTTGCGTGATTATTTGCGGACTAGCAAGCCGAAGTACGGCGAAATTGTTCAAGGTGGCGCTAAGGCTTTGACTGAGGAAGCTGAAAAGTTGCTGAAGGAAGGAATCACTGAATTCAAGCAAAGTTTCTTGGCTGCTGCGTAGATTAAGTAGGAATTTTTAACCGCAGATGAACGCGGATTAACGCAGATTATCTGATGTTCATCTGCGTTTCTCTGCTTTTATCTGCGGTTTTAAGTAAGAAGATGTGGGCAAGGATGTAAGGAGAAATTTATGGCAAATCTGAAAACTATTCGCGATCGCATTAAGTCGGTCAAGAACACTAAAAAGATTACAGAAGCAATGCGCTTGGTGGCTGCGGCAAAGGTGCGCCGCGCTCAAGAACAGGTAACTGCAACTCGGCCTTTTGCCGATCGCCTCGCAGAAGTATTGTACGGTTTGGCGGAACGGTTGCAGTTTGAAAATCTGGATTTGCCGCTGTTGAAGAAACGCGAAGTTAAGACTGTGGGACTTTTGGTCGTTTCGGGCGATCGGGGTTTGTGCGGCGGTTACAACAGCGGTATTATCAAATACGCCGAAAATCGCGCCAAGGAACTGAAAGCTGAAGGTGTAGAGTACAAATATATCTTGGTAGGACGGAAAGCTACTCAGTATTTCCAGCGCCGGGAACAACCAATTGATGCGACTTACACTAACTTGGAACAGATTCCAACAGCACCGGAAGCAGCGATGATTGCTGACGAATTGTTGTCGCTATTCCTATCAGGAACTGTGGACAGAATTGAGTTAATTTACACCAAGTTTGTGTCGTTAATTAGTTCTCGTCCGGTAATTCAAACTTTGCTACCCCTCGATCCGCAAGGTTTGGAAACTCCTGATGATGAAATCTTCCGCTTGACTTCCCAAGGTGGAGAGTTTAAAGTCTCGCGGGAGAAAGTTGCAGCACCTACAAAGAGTTTGCCCCGCGACATGATTTTCGAGCAAGATCCGGCGCAAATTTTGGATGCTCTTTTGCCCTTGTATTTGAATAACCAATTGCTGCGGGCTTTGCAAGAGTCTGCTGCGAGTGAGTTGGCTGCGCGGATGACGGCAATGAATAATGCTAGTGAGAATGCTAGTGATTTGATTAGCACTTTAACGCTGACTTATAACAAGGCGCGGCAAGCGGCAATTACTCAGGAAATCCTGGAAGTTTGCGGCGGTGCTGAGGCTTTGAATGGTTAGGTTAGGGTTGACAATTTGTTGATTTTATGCTATGCGTCTGGGGGAACTCAGGCGCTTTTTTTTGATGTTATATCAATTCCGGTGCAACCGGAATTATTAGTAGCCAAAATTAGGAGACGGCAGTGCCGTGTCCCTACGGGATATTGATAGTACCTTATAAGAAATTAGGAGACGGCAGTGCCGTGTCCCTACCCAAAATAACATTGTAGGGACACGGCATTGCCGTCTCCTCTATATCATTCCGGTTAGCCAAAATATATTATAATTACTATTTTAATTCATCAAATTTTGCTTTAATTAACTGCATATCTTGCCACATAAACCATTTCGGAGTTTCCGGTTCACGGGAGGGGTTTCGTAGCAAGTAAGACGGGTGAAAAATCGGCATACACAAACGATTTTCCCATTCAATCCATTGACCTCTAATTTTACTAATTGGTCGCTTGTCGCTAAGTAAACCTTTGAGGGCTGTTGCACCAGTTAATAAGATAATTTTAGGGTCTAATATGCGGATTTGTTCGAGTAAGTATGGTTTGCAGGCTTCTATTTCTTTGACTGTCGGAGGGCGGTTGTTGGGTGGGCGACATTTGATGACGTTGGCAATGAATACGTCGGTTTCTGTGTTGAGTCCTACTGATTCTAAAATCTTATCTAAAAGTTTGCCCGATCGCCCAACGAATGGCAATCCGGTTTCATCTTCGTTTTGTCCCGGCGCTTCTCCGACAATCAAGATTTTTGCTTGAGGATTGCCGCGCCCGATGACGGCGTGAGTGCGGCTGTTGCCCAATTCGCAGCGGTGACAACGGTTGCAGTGTTCGCCGATTTGTTCGATATTTTGATAAGTGCCGGGAGGAATGGGAATTTTGACATTTGTCGGTATTGAGTCTGTCTGGAAAGAGGTGTTTTGGCTGTTGTCAAAAAGGCTGAGTTGCAAGTCGCTGGACATATATTGAAAGATCAGGAGAATTTTTGGGAAGCTAGAGTTATAGTTTAGATCGGGTTTGCTCTTACAGGCAGGAATATGTTCTCTAACCCGTTGTTTGGCAATCGCGCTGAGGCTGGCGAAAAACTGGCTGTGGCAGTTTTCGCAGAGATCGAAAAATTGAATTTAACTGCACCAGAGGCTGTTAAACCGATTGTTTATGCCCTACCACGGGGGGGGTTGCCGATCGCAGTACCGATTGCCCGTTTGTTGGGTTGTGCTTTGGATGTGGTGGTGGCGAAGAAAATAACTCGTCCCAATAATCTAGAATACGCGATCGGGGCGGCAACTGCTGATGGGCAAGTTATGTGGCAACAAAAGCCGCGCAATTTGCATTTTCAAACTCTAGCACTCCAGCAGGCTCTCGATCAGGCTCAATCTCTGCTAGCAGATTTGTCTCCTGGGCGGCCCAATGTCAGCGCTGCGGGGGCTTTGGCTATTTTGGTGGATGATGGGATTGCGACGGGGATGACGATGGCTGTGGCGGCGAAGGCTTTGCGGGCGCAGCAACCGCTGGCTTTGTGGATTTGTGTGCCTGTTGCGCCGCAGGATTTGCTAGAATTTTTGGAGGAAATGTCCGATCGCGCGATCGTCCTAGAAGCCCCAGATCCTTTTTATAGCGTCAGTCGCTTTTACGCAGAATTTCCGCAAGTTGAGACGGAATTTGCCTTAGCGTGTTTAATGCAACAAACTGAGTGGCGATCGCAGGTTAAGCTAGAAGGCTAAATCCAAAAGTGCGATCGCTAATCAATGAGACCTTGGCAAAATTGGTTGAACACAGTGATTATTTCTAGTCAGCACAATCCTCCTCGCTTTGTGGAGTTGGTGATGTTGATTTTGGCAACGGTTTTGTTGGGGTTATGGACTTTCACAGGGCAATGGCCCTATTTAGCGCTGTCTCTGAGTTATATAATTGGTTCGTCTTTTTCAATTTTGGTGCGAGAATCCCTCGGCCCGCGGCCTCAATTTCAGTTAACTCATCTCACCGCACTGTTATTATTAATTATCAGTTTCTGTAGTTTTGCCGAACTAATTAAATAAACCAGCCGAAATGAGGAGACTGCACGTGCCGTTTCCCTACAATTAATTACCGGGTGATACTTACATCGCAAGCGAGCATGATAGATTATTTTGGTGTAGGGACACGGCATTGCCGTCTCCTCTATCCTGACGGTGCAACCGAAATTGATATCATCTTCTGCAGCGAGCATGATAGATTATTTTGGTGTAGGGACACGGCATTGCCGTCTCCTCTATCCTGACGATACAACCGAAATTGATATCATCTTCTGCTTTTGCAACTAATAAGATTGATGTAAAATTAGGCGATTGCCGGCGGGATCGAAAGCGTAGATTTCTAAACCGTGAGAAGCTGTGATGATTTCTCCCGGTGGTGGACACCCTAAAGTCCAAATTCGGGCGATCGCAATTTCGATATCGCTGACTTCCAAACACAAACTCATGCCTGTTTTTCCGATACCTAAAAATTCCGATTTGTGGGAATCTTTAGGTTTGAATATGCCGAGTCTTAAACCCGGTAGTTGAAATTCAGCATAAGTATTAGGAATGTAAGGATTCGGTTCTATGTCGAGAAATCTTTTGTAGAATTTGACTAGAACTTCATTTTCAATATCTGCTAAAGTTACTAAGGCCGCTTTGTACTCGAAACTCATATTTTTGGTAATTAGTAATTGGTAATTGGTAATTGGTAATGCCCCATTCCCCATTCCCCATTCCCCATTCCCCTGTATCTCACCTAACTGAGAAAGGCTATATGTCTTATCATATTCTCATACAACAAGTATTTTTTTATGGAAACCACCAATTTTATTGCTCTGTCTGTCATCATTGTTACCGTCTTGGGAATTGGCGTGGGAACAATGACTTGGGCTTACTTCGGTAAGGGTAGCGTTTCTGTGCTGTTTAAAGAACCAATTCTAAGTTTACCAGAATTTCCAGCTACCGATGCTGGTAAAAAAGCCTCGGTTTATGTCCAACAAGGCATTGAGGCGTATCAATCGGGAAATTACCGCCAAGCTAAAGATAAATTTACTAGCGCCATACAACTGGTGTCAAATTTGGCAGAAGCTTACCACAATCGTGGTTTGGTTTTTGCTAATTTGCGATCGGACGGCGAAGCTGTGGCAGACTTGATCCGTGCAAGCGAATTATACCAACAGCAGGGGAATGAAGTTGCGATCGATTTGATCAAACAAAACCTGGCAGCGTTGAAACAGCGCAAATTAGAACGCGAACAACTAAAAACCTAAAAAGTCTAGATTCGATTGAAATTAAATTTTTCTAGTATCTTCGATTTGGTCAATTTTAGCAATTAATATGGCTCGGCTAGATGCAACAATGCGATAATTAGTGATTGGATCGTAAGCTTCCCATTCTTGAGTCACTTCGCTGTCTTGCCACAAAAACCATTCTCTGTAAATTTCGCCTTGATCAATATCACCAGATATCGCCAGCCAATCATCTCCTTCAAAACTATTGTAGTCTCCTCCTACTAAGTCAATCCAAGCAGCAACGATACAATATTCCATGTTACTCTCAGAATTAACTGCATTACTATGAGGAGGATTAACTTTGTTAGACTGTAGGGATATTTCGGGGAAGCAAAGAGTAGATTTCATAAGTATTTCCTGAATGTCATGTTGTTACTTTAGAAAAAATTCCTCAGTAGCAGTGACAGCAAAATGCCACTATCCCAACTTGCACAGTTTTTACTTAAATTAAGTTTTGAACCGATCGCACTCCAGCCCTTGTGATGTATAACTAGAGTGTGTTTTTGTGCCACAAACAGCAGAGGCTGAATTTAGTCAATTCGCCAACTGTCACAAGCCCTAAGCTACGATGTATGGAAATTAGTTGTTGGGAGGGCTGAGGAGTCCAGAATCAGGCTATACTTAGTAAGTTGGTGAGTTTCAGTACAGTTCGCGAAGATCAATCGTTAATCGGGTCAATTCAATAGTCATCTCCAGAAAAGCCTGTTTTGAACAGGCAAGATGCCTGTTCCACAATAAATATGGTCGATGTCTAATGCTAGAACTCCACTGTCACACAACTTATTCGGATGGCACTCTCACCCCTGGGGAACTCGTCGCTGCTGCTGCTGCGTCAGGGGTTCGCGCCTTGGCTATCACCGATCACGATACGATGTCTGGTTGGGATGAAGCTTTTGCGGCGGCTGGTTTGTATGATATAGAAATAGTCCCCGGACTTGAACTCAGTACAGTGCACAACGATCGCTCTTTGCATATTTTAGGTTTTTATCCCGATGCAAATAAGCTGCGTATTCCTTTGAACGATCGCATAGAAGGAAGGTTCAGGCGATCGCAAGAAATGGTAGACAAATTAGCAGCATTGGGATACCCGATCGAATTGCCACAGACATCCCCAGGAATGGCACCGGGAAGGCCTCACATTGCCTCTGCGCTGGTAAAAGCTGGTCACGCAAAATCATCGCGAGAAGCCTTCGACAGGTGGCTGGGAGATTACGGCCCAGCTTATGTTCGTTATGAGAAATTCTCGATCGCCGAAGGGATTGATTTATTGCGGAGTTGTGGAGCAGTACCAGTCTGGGCTCACCCTTATTTATTTCGTGGCGGAGTTGTTGAAGAAGTCTTAAAAGAATTAGTAGATGCTGGTTTAATGGGTGTTGAAGTATACCATCCCAGCCACAGTTCCAGCCAGATTCAAAAAATGAAAGATTTGTGTATTCACTACGGTTTGTTCGCAACTGGTGGTAGCGATTATCATGGCCCCGATCCTGAAAGAAAAAACAGTGATAGCACTACGTTAAATATGCTGCATTTGCCATTGGAATTACTGGAACCAGTTAAAGTTGCGGCGGCAAGTTTGAAGTAGTTTGTCAGGGTAAATATTGGTGATCGATTAATATAAAGAAATGTTAATTTAAGGTCACTTGTCGGAGAATTAGTTGTATAATAGTATGGACATTTGAATTGCTTACCGGAGTTTCTTATGACTACAGAAGATAGAGCAAAGGCGATCGGCAAAAATGTAGAAGGCAAAGTTCAGGAAGTTTTCGGCAATATCACAGGCAACAAAAAAGATCAGGTTGAAGGTAAGGCAAAGCAAACTGAATCTGCCGCCCGCCATGCAGCAGAAGATATGAAAAATGCTGTGAAAGATCTGAGTAACAAGGCCAAAAAGGCGATCGACAAATTGTAGAAAATACAACTTGGGCGAACAGAATACCCAGATGGGGAGATGGGGAGATGTGGCTAGGAATGCCCAATTCCCCATTCCCAATGCCCAATGCCCAATGCCCTTAATTCAATTCCTTTGAGCGCTTCTGGGATCGAGAGCATCTCGCAACCCATCACCCAATAAATTAAACGCCAATACGGTTAAAAGAATCAGTGTCGCCGGTGGCCAAACTAACCAAGGTTGCAACACCATAATTGAAGCATTAGTAGACAGGGATAGCAAATTTCCCCAAGAAGGAATTGGCTCTTTAATTCCCAACCCAATCAAACTCAAAACTGACTCCGCCACAATAAAACTGGGAACCGACAAAGTAGCAGAAATAATCACGTAAGTTGCAGTTTGTGGCAGTACGTGGCGGACAATAATATAAATTGGATTCGCGCCCATTGCCCGCGCTGCTTGTACAAATTCTCGCTCTTTGATTGAGAGTACCTGGCCGCGAATTACCCGCGCTAAACCAGTCCAACTGATGAATGAAGTAACGATCACGATCAACATATATTGTTGATCGCTTGGCAATCCGGGGGGTATTACTGCTGCTAATGCTACTAATAAATAAATACCAGGAATCGTCATCAGGACTTCAACGAACCGCATCAAAATACTATCAATCCAACCACCAAAATAACCGGAAATTCCTCCTATTAACAATCCCAAAGGAAAAGAAATTGCTATGCCTACCAAACCGATACTGAGGCTAATGCGGCTGCCGTGGACTAAGCGACTGAATTGGTCGCGAGCGTGTTCGTCCGTACCTAAAATGTTAATTTTGCCTTCTCCTGTGGTGCCAAACAGGTGTCGATCGAACGGCAGGATTCCCAAAATCTTATAGGAGTAACCTTTGACAAATAAACCTATATTCGATGGTTTTCCTTCGTCTATAATTACTTTGCGATCGCCTGTATTTGCATCCACAGCCTCCTGAATTGCCGGATAAACGTGCGGCACAAATCGCCCGTCTGATGTTTTTAAATGTATCTGAGTTGGCGACAGTAAAGAACTCTTGAATTGAGATTCTTCGGGGTCGTAAGGCGCTACAAAATCAGCTAAGATTGCTACTGTATAAAAAATCAATAGCAACACGGCTCCAAACTTAGCTAGAGGATTATGTTTAAGGTTTTGCCACCATTTCATAGGTTTTAATTTGTTGACTGTTGACCGTTGACCGTTGACTGTTGACTGTTGACTGTTGCTACTAATAACTAATAACTAATGACTAATGACTACTGACTAATGACTACTGTAATTCTTCATCCCTAAAAGGATTGTAGAAAAATGAACCTGTTTGCGGTGGCAATTTGGGATTGAGTACAATTTCTACGATACTTTTTACTACTCCAGTTAACGGAATTGCCAGGATGACTCCCAACAATCCTCCTACTCTACCTCCTAACAACAAAGCTGTAAAAATAATTACCGGGCTTAATCCTGTGAGATTGCCCATGATTCGGGGTGCTACTAGATTATCCTTGATTTGCTGGAGTCCGATCGCAACTACTAAGACTTGCAACGCTAACCACCAGTCAATAAACGCTACAATTATACTAACTGCTCCAATACCCAAAGTCGCACCGATAAACGGAATTATTTCTGTCAATCCTATAAATACCGCAAATAACAAGAAAAATGGCACTCGCAGCCACCAAAAAGCCAGTGTCAGTGCTGTCGCCATAAATACTCCCAGCAGCAACTGTCCTGATACAAACCGCTGGAGGTTTCGCTGCAAAGTGTCGGTTAAAACATAGCGGAGCTCTGGGGCGAAGATACTTGTCAAACCACCCCAAACTCTTTGTCCGTCTAGGAGCATATAAAATGAAATTACGATAATTAAAATTAAGTCGAGAAACCAGTTGAAAGTACCGACTACTAATCCTAAGCTGGTTCCGGCGATCGCCTGTACCTGTTCTTGCACCTTAGCAGATAGTTGCTGTTCCAAAATTTCTACGTTAAAAGGCAAATTGCGATCGGCACTCCAAAGCTGGAATTCACCTAGCTGCTGTCGCCCCGACTCCAGCAATTCCGGGAATCTCACCCCCAACTGCCTCGCTTGGCTGAATACTGGCGGTACAATAGTTAGACCAATTACTACTAATAGCAAACCCGCAGTCAAATAAACTAGCGCAGCAGCTACTCCTCGTGGCAAAAATACTTGCAGTCTGACTACTGCATAATTCAATAAAAATGCAATTAATCCAGCCGTTACTAAAATGCTGACCAGTTCCCCAACGTAGCTGATAGCAGTCAGGGTAAACCATCCCGTCACTAGCACTAGCAGCCAAGTAATTAGAAACTGTTGGAGGGGAGAAAAGATACTATTCATAGTTGACAGTTGACAGTTGACAGTTGACAGAGGTTGCGCGAGGTTTTGAGGATAGGGATTTACATTTCGCCACACTCAGCCAAAAGGAGGACGCGCTATTGCTGACGGTCTCCGCTAAAATGATGTAGATATTAAGACCGCAATCTTTCTTTACAAGATAAAAAACCAAAGGCTCATACCGGCGCGAGGATCTACTGTGACCAATCAAGTTATCTCAGAAGCGGAAGAAACGCAACCTCTCGACCACAGACAAAACGGGCGCGACAGCAACAAAGCCACGAACCAGTCTGAAAGTAATGTCAAATATGAGTCTAGCCCGGAATTAGACTCTGAGGAAGATCAACCAGAAATTCCTGCTTTAGTTCCAGAAATGGATCGGGAAGAATCAACAATTTGGGACGCAGAAGAGCCTGAATCTGTTTCTAGGAAAGGACTGAGGTGGCCTGCTGTGTTGACTGGTGTCGGAATTGGGGTAGCTGCAACACTGGTAGCGGTAAACTTGCTTGCTGGCAAAAGTTCTAGCCCCGCCACGAAACCAGAACTAGCAACTCAAGTACCGATTGATCGGGCTGTGACAGTCGCGCAGGTAGAATCTGCCCAAGTGGCTCAAACTCTGGAAGCGACGGGCACTGTGGCTGCTTACGATTTGTTGCCGGTGCTCCCGCAAGCTAATGGGTTGCAAATTAAGCAGGTTTTGGTGGCGGAGGGGGATGCGGTGGAAAAAGGTCAGGTGATGGCGGTTTTGGATGATTCGGTGTTGCGATCGCAAATTGCCGAAGCTGTTGCTAAAGTAGAATCGGCTGACTCTACGGTGGAACAAGCTGAAGCTCAGGTGCAGCAAGCCCAATCTACCCAAAAGGAAGCCGAAGCAGGCGTTTTTGAAGCTCAAGCTGGTGTTGAAAAAGCTGTGGCTGAGTTAGTACAAGTTAAAACAGGTGTTGGCCAAGCTAAAGCTGGTGTTGAGCAAGCTAAGGCTGGTGTGAATCAAGCTAGAGCGGGAATTGCTTCTGCTCAGGCTAAATTGGAACAGGCTCAAAGAGAGGTAAATCGCAGCCAAGATTTGACGTCTCAGGGAGTTATCAGTCAGCAAGATTTGGAAAGGCGCAAAACAGAGCGACAAACGGCTACTCAAGATTTGAACAAAACTAAAGCTGATTTGAATAGAGCTTTGGAAGAACAGAATAAGGCAGCGGAAGAAGTGCGATCGGCTTTTGCTAAAGTAGTTAATGCCGAAGCTGATATTAATACGGCTAAAGCTGCTGTGATCAGTGCTAGAGCTAAAGTTAATACGGTGGCTACAACTATCGGTAGTGCGAGGGCAAATGTCGGCAATAATACAGCAAGTGTTCGTAGCAATGATGCACGAGTTAAACAGTTACAAACTCAACTAGAACAAACTGTGGTTCGTGCGCCGGATAGTGGCACTATTGCTGAAAGAATTGGTCGAGTTGGTGATGTTTCTTCGGGTCAAAAACTGTTTTCGATTATTCGCCAAAACAAGCTGGAATTACAATTGAAAGTTCCAGAAACTCAATTGGGACAAGTGAAATTGGGAACATCTGTCAATATTACTTCTGATTCTGATAAGCAGATTAAGTTAGCAGGAACTGTGCGAGATATTTCGCCGCTGGTTGACCCGCAAAATCGGCAAGCAACGGTGAAGATTGATTTGCCTCAAAGTCAGTTGTTGCGATCGGGAATGTTCTTGCGCGCATCTATTTCGACGACAAATACTCAAGGTTTGAAGGTTCCCGCTAAGGCTATTCTACCGCAAGCTGACGGTGGTTCTGTGGTTTATAAACTTGTCGGTGAGGATCGGGTGCTGGCTCAACCGGTGCAAGTTGGGGAAATTTCTGGCGGTGCTGTCGGTGATTTGACGAATGCCCAGGTGGAGGTTAAAAAGGGTTTGAAGGTGGGCGATCGCGTGGTTGTTGCTGGGGCTGGTGATATCAAGGATGGCGATCGGGTTAAAGTTGTTAATTGATATTAATTCCGGTTGCACCGGAATTAATATTACCCGAAATCAGGAGACGGCAGTGCCGTTTCCCTACAAGA
>JAYTZD010000146.1:0-17226 GCA_043742065.1 Oscillatoriales bacterium | reverse complement strand
ATCTCTTGTGGCGATGTTGTGTTGAGGGCGATCGCAAGGGATTAGTCAACCCCAAAAGAAGTTTTTAATCACTTTATTCTCAACTATTTTGCTGGTCTTACGAAGAATGGTAAGGTTGACTGCCAAGATCTAAGTCGTCTTAACTTTGTCAAATACATAAAACCGGGAGTTTCATTTTAATGCCAGTCTAATCGCCTTGAATTTAGCCAAATATCAACTCTCTAGTTGTCATTTGTTTTACTCTAACAGCCAACCAAATAAATCTCCTACTGTCAGTTGGAATTCCCCCGCAAAAGATGGCATGGGTAATAACTGTTCCGGCTGGTCAAACACCTCGGTTGATTGAGTCGGTCGATATACAAAAACTGACTGCTCCTCTGGGTCAATTAACCAACCCATTTGAGTGCCGTGTTTGAGACAATGTAAAATATTTTTAGTAACTTTAGTTTGACTTTGGTCGGGGGAGAGGATTTCAATTGTCCAATCCGGGGCGATCGCAAATATATTCGCCACGCCACCATTTTCTTTACGGGGAATACGCTCCCAGGTGAATACAGTCACGTCTGGAACGATCGCGCGACCGCCAAAAATGCACCGTAGTTCTGGAAATGCTCGCGCCACCTTTTGAGGTTTGAGAGCAGCATTAGCAGCGCTTGTCAACTCGCCTTGAATGACACTGTGTTCTCCTTGAGGCATGGGTTTTTGAATGACAGCACCGTCAATGTACTCGCTGGCTGGTTTGGTTTCTGACAACTTGAGAAAGTCTTCGAGTGTCAGAGATTTTGGCAGGGTTTGTATCATCCGATTTTACCTTTAAAATAGGAGCTTTACCTATTACTTTACCAAAAATTCCTAAACTCGCGCGGTCTACTTACTTCTTTCTTTCGCCATATAGCAGTTCTCAATCATGGTGAGGTATGCCCAATGTCCGATGCCCAATGCCCGATAATATAAAAGAAAGTTTTTGAGAGATTTGGGATTGAAAATACTTTGCCTCAGTAACGGTCATGGAGAAGATGCGATCGCCCTTCGCATCTTACGGGAACTGCAACAGCAGCCAAATCCGCCAGAATTAGCCGTCTTTCCACTGGTGGGCGAAGGGCAAGCTTTCGTTCAACTGAAAAACGCCCCCATCATCGGCCCGGTGCAGCGGATGCCTTCTGGTGGCTTTATTTACATGGACAGAAGGGAGTTGTTGCGGGATGTCAAAGGTGGGCTGCTTCAGTTGACAATAGCTCAATTTAAAGCAATTCGGGCTTGGGTGCGATCGCACAATGACCCAGAAAATCAGAACGCCATGATTTTAGCAGTGGGAGATATTGTGCCCCTGCTGTTTGCTTGGCTGAGTGGCGCGCCCTATGCCTTTGTCGGCACCGCCAAATCCGACTACTATTTACGAGACGAAAACGGGCCTCTAGCTAGCCAATCAGGGGGCATTAGTTTGGAAGCTTGGTCGGGCTCAGTTTATTTGCCTTGGGAGCGCTGGTTGATGACTAGAAAGCGTTGTCGCGGTGTTTTTCCTAGGGATGCCTTGACCACGGAGACTTTGGAAAAGTTTGGAATTCGGGCCTACAATCTGGGCAATCCGATGATGGACGAACTGGAACCGCAAAACCCTACCCCCAGTTTTTATGGAGATGACACGGGATTTGGGGAAAGATCGCGATCGACCCTCGTGATTACCTTACTACCCGGTTCTAGAGCGCCAGAAGCCTATGGTAATTGGCAGTTAATTGTCGAGGCTGTGGCAGGAATTTTATCTATTTTTGGCGATCGAAAATTGTTATTTTTGGGAGCAATTTCCCCCGAATTAAATTTAGAAGCTTTGCGGTCTATTTTAGAATATTTCGGCTGGAATCAAGAGGGCAAAATTCTAACGCAGCACCGAGAAGGAAGTATTTTGCGACCTCCTATATCTAATGCCCAAGAAATGCAACAGGAGTCTCCTAATTTCCGATTGCCTTTGACCTTTGTCCAGAGAAAGGCAACCATGATTTTGAGTCAGCACAATTTTAATGATTATTTGTATGAAGCCGATTTAGCCCTGGCGATGGCCGGCACTGCTACCGAACAATTTGTCGGTTTAGGAAAACCTGCGATCGCAATTCCCGGAACCGGCCCCCAATTTAACCCCGCTTTTGCCGAAGCTCAAAGTCGCCTCCTAGGGCCATCCTTAATTTTAGTTAACAATCCCGCCGAAGTTGCCACCGCCATCCAATTGTTGTTTCGGGATTCCGACCGATTAGAACTAATTGAGGAAAATGGTAAGCGCCGCATGGGAGAACCCGGTGCAGCGCGGCGGATTGCTAATCGTTTAATTGAGCGGTTCGCAAACAATTTATAGTCAGGATTTTAGTCAGGATTTCTGCATCTTCTATGGTTTATTTTTGACCAAAACACCCGGTTCTTGTTGAATTGGTAGCACATCTAAAATATCTGTTTGCGCGCAATACTTCAAATCTTCAATCACTCCTAAACGGAGCAATCTCTGCCCATGACTAGCAGATTCTAGCAATTGATGTAATTGATGTTGCCACTGAAGATACAGCGCCATCGCTGCAAATACTTCATCGTTACCAGCAAAATCCGTAGCAGGAAGACCACTTTCTGTCAAGAGACTGTGGGCGATTGCCCCAGCACAAACAGTATCTTCCAACGAATAACTCCCTTCCCAACCAGAACCAACTATCCCAATAGTTTCTGGCTGTTTCTTTAACAAGAAATCCACTACTGCTTTACGATTAATTAAAGCTGCTGTCAAAACTATTGGACAAGCTGCCACTCTTTGCAGAGCACGAGTACCATTAGTTGTACTAATGAAAATTCGCTTACCTCCGATGTTTTCCGGTGTACAATCGAGAGGAGAATTCCCCATATCAAATCCGTCAACTTTGCCACCACCGCGTTCTCCCGCGCGAATCCGCTTGTCTGCTGGCCATTTTTCACTCTCGGCCATCAGCTTATCTAAGTCACTGAAAACTTGGACAGCTTCTGCCCCATTATTGAGGGCAGTTGCCATTGTCGTAGTCGCCCGCAGTACATCAACTGCGATCGCGCACACAGGCAAATTGTCCGTTGGGGTAAGTTCCGGGGTATGGTAAATAAAAAGCTTCACTTTGGGGCTACCTGCAATAAATCCTCATAGGCAATGATAATAGAAAGTGACACTCATATAGCCTTTCTCAGTTAGGTGAGGTACAGGGGAATCGGGAATCGGGAATTGGTAATTGGGAATCGGGAATGGGTCAGAATTATAGATGGTAGCTAACCCTCACTCAACTTGCCAATCCTACAATTACCAATTACCAATTACCAATTTCCGTGACATCCGTTAAATCCGTTACATAATCCGTTGCCGAACTTCCTTCGCCCATATGTCAAATCAGCTCAATTCAAATCCTGCCCACGCCGCCATTAGCGCCCCCATCGGACTTCTCGCAGGTTTCACCTATCCTGTACGAGCTTTCACCCTACTTTCGCAAAATCCCAAGCTCTGGGGTTATGTATTGGTTCCAGTCGTGCTAAATTTTATAATTGGCATCGGTCTTTATTTGGGCTTGCTATTTCCAAGTTTATCAGGAATAGACATTTTAGTTGCCGATTTATCTCTCCGCTTTAATACTTTAATCGCTAATTTACCAGCTTGGCTAAGTTTTCTTGCCGTGTTAACATTAGCTTTCGGCTGGTTGCTGCGAATCCTTTTAGTAGCAGGACTTTTGCTAATAATTGGATTTTTGTTAGTGCAGTTTGGGGTGATTTTAGGTTCCCCTTGGTACGGCCAATTGTCGGCACAGTTGGAACTACTGCGAAACGGCCAATTGCCAGCAGAAGAGCCGATGAATTTGAGTAGTATTTTTCAGGATATTAAAAGGGCAATCGCCTTTGAATTCAGAAAATTACAAATTTTATTCAGCTTTGGAATACCCCTACTATTGCTGAATTTCATCCCTGGTGTCGGCTCTATTGTTGGGACTCTGGGAGGCATAGCTTTGGGAGCAACTCTTGTCTGTTTCGACTTTTTAGATGCACCTTTGGAGAGGCGCAGGCGGCCTTTTAAAGAAAAATTAGAAATAATTCGGGGCAGTTTGCCCGCTAGTGGTAGTTTTGGTTTGGTTTGTTTTGGTTTGGTGAGCATTCCGCTGTTGAATCTGTTGGCGATTCCGTTATGCGTGACTGCGGGGACTTTGTTTTTTTGCGATCGCATTTGGCCTACTTATTTTGCATCACAGGAACAAACTAGCGATACAGAAACTAACATTGCTAATTAAATAAAGATCAATAAACAATCAATTGGAGAAACTCATGTACTTAGAATATGAAGATATCAAAAGAGTCAGTGTCGAAATTACCTCTCGGTGCAATGCAGCTTGTCCGCAATGTCCCCGCACTGACAACCCGATTTTGCCAGCAGCAGAACTAAAGATGGAGGATATTGAGAGAATTTTCCCCAAACAGTTTTGCTCTCAGTTGGATTTAGTATATATGTGCGGCAACTACGGCGATGCTATGACTAGCAATACCACAATTCCGGCGATCGAATATTGGCACCGCATGGGAGTTCCTCAAGTTGGGCTTTATACTAATGGTAGCGGACGCAATCCCGACTGGTGGCAAGCTCTGGCAAAGGCGATGACAGGAGAAAACGATAGCGTAACTTTTAGTATAGATGGTTTGGCTGATACTAATAGTATCTACCGCAAAAATACCAACTGGGATCGGATAATGCAGTCGGTTAATGCCTTCATTCAAGCTGGCGGAAAAGCTGTCTGGCATTACTTGATTTTTGAGCACAATCAACATCAAGTAGAATCAGCTCGCGCTTTAGCTAAAGAATTAGGATTTGCCGAGTTTGTACCCAAAGCTACCTCTCGTTTTGTGGCGCAAGAGCTTTATACCAAAGAGCCTGTAAATCAACAGCATCAGCAGGCAGAAAACTCTCCGGTAGATGCTAAGAGCGATCGCCCCAACCAACCACCAGAAACCAATGCGTCAGCCCCTCAAAATCAAGCACAGACGGCTGTTGGGTTGCACCAACCAGCGGAGGACTATTTGAGACAAGGAAAGCTCCCAGATGCGATCGCAGCCAGCCAACAAGCCCTGAAAATTCAACCTAATTTTGCACCAGCCTACAAAACTTTAGGCAATGCTGTTCAAGGCTTGGGGCGGATGCAAGCAGCAGCAGATTGTTATGCCAAGGCACTGCAAATTCAGCCTAATTTTCCCGAAGTTTATGCTAATGTCGGCAGTCTTTATGCTCAACAGCAACAGTGGCAACCAGCTAGTGCTTATTACCAAAAGGCGATCGAGCTTAAACCCAATTTTGCTGGCGCTTATCGCAATTTAGCTAAAGTCTTGACTCAGTTGGGACAACCAGAAAAAGCCAATTATGCTTGGTGTCAAGCTATAGCTATTGAAACCTCTCAAGCACCAGAACCAAATCAGTCTATCCCATCAAAGCCAGTCATCAAAGAACTCCAAGCTCCATCCCTGGAACAATACCAAAATCCACAGGAAGACCAATTTCTCCAAGCAGTAGAAACCTACGGCGGGCTAAATAATTACTACCGCAATGTAGAAATTAGTTGTCAAACTCAAGCCAGTAAAGATATTTTCATCAGTTTTGAAGGGGAACTCTGGCCATGCTGTTGGGTAAGTCATACTAAATACGCTGTTTATAATGATACTTACAGACCGCAGATGTTAGGTTTACTTGAAAAATATGGAGAGGGCTTTAATTCTCTCAAAACTCAATCTGTGAAAGATGCCCTGGAAAGTGATTGGTTTCAGCAAGACCTCACAGCCAGTTTTTCCTGTTCTAAAAGGTTGGATGTCTGTGCTCATGAATGCGGTAAAACTTTCAATTCCACTGGTTCGCAGTATATTTAAGAAGTCAATCGATTTTAGATTTTAGATTTTAGAATTGAAGAATTACAGTTGTCATTAGTCACAACGAAGAATGCGGTGCAGCCGATCGCATTTCATGTCATGATTCAGGCAGGTTATCGGGATCGATCCCTTGCGATCGCAAATACTCAGCTAGGCGTTCGGCTCGTTGTTGTAGACCCTCAGCTCGCTGTTGTTCTACTCTCAACTGCTCTCGCATCTCCTGCACCGCAGCATCCGGCAGGAGATAGACATTTCCTGACTCGAACCAAACCAGAATTTCTTGCTCAATGCCCCCAAGAAGTAATAAGATTTTGTTGAAATATCGTAATTTCAGCTATGATAAACAAGACACTTCAAGACCATGAGGACTAACCGTGGAAATTCTACACATCAAACACAACATCGAGACATTCTGCGATCGCCTAACTACTCTACAAGACTGTCTTTAGCTCAGCATTAAGTGCCGAGAGCCAAAAGTTAGAACAGCTAGCAGCACAGCCGAAATCTGGCAACAGCATCAATACAGTTGAACGGCTACTCCAAGAACTAGACGCACTCCAATCCTACCAGGCAAAACTCAACCAGTGCCAAACTTATTTAGCAGATGCCACATCAGCAGTGGAGTTACTCGAATTTCAAGCAGACAAGGAACTAGAACAAGAACTTCACACTAATTTAGCTCAACTAAACCGCTCTCTCGAAGAGTGTGAATTAGAGCAATCCTTGAGCGGGCCTTGCGACAAAAATGGAGCCTACCTGATAATTAATGCAGCAATAGATGACTTAGATGCTCAAGACTGGGCAGAAATGTTGCTGAAAACGTACTATCGTTGGGGGCAAAACCGAGGCTATAAAGTTGCGTATGTTGAATATTCCTCATCGGCCTATGTAGGAATTAATTCTGCAACTTTGGAAATAGACGGACGTTACGCTTACGGCTACCTAAAGTCAGAAACCGGAATGCACCGACTGAAACGTAAATCGCCTTTTAATATTACCAGAAAGCTGCGAACTCCAATGACGGTCGAAGTTTTGCCAATGTATGTGCAACTGGAAATTCCACAGCAGGATTTAGAAATAATCTTGCCTCCTCGCTACCTCAATTGTAACAAACTCGAAACTTGGGTGAGGATTGTGCATATTCCTACTGGTATTTCTGCAATATCTAACGGATATCCCAGTCAAATGCAAAATAGAGAAAACGCTTTGGCGGTTCTCACCAGCAAACTGTTTGCTATTATGCAAAGACAAGGAGTTCAACTGCTTGCAGACATTCAGAGCGATCGCCTAAAAACTGTTCTTGACCAACCAATTCGAGAATATCAATTTGCCAGCGACAGCGCGAACCTGGACACAGTTTTGGATCTCCGTACAGGAATCCAAACAACAGCCATCGCCCAGGTACTCGACGGCCAAATTGACTTATTCCTGCAAGCAGGTGTACTGCTGAAAATTTGATTTGACAGATAGAGCAAAATTTCAGCTATAATCAACAAAACACTCCAAAACCACGAGGACTGACAGTGGAAATTTTAGACATTAAACACGGTATTCAAACATTGTGCGATCGCCTGGGTAAAACTCAGGACTATCTTTGACATCCCCGCACTATCCGCCAAAATCCAAGATTTAGAGCAAGTTGCCGCCCAACCAGCTTTTTGGGATGACCAAAATCAAGCTCAGGAAACCCTCCAAGAACTGAACGACTTCAAATCTCATTTAGACCAATACCACGGTTGGCAAACTAGCTTGGAAGATGCTAGAGCTGTTTTAGAATTGCTAGAGTTAGAAGTCGATGAATCTCTATTTCAAGAAGCAACATCGAACCTTTCTCAGTTAACCCGCGAACTCGATTCCTGGGAACTACAACAGTTGTTGTCTGGCCCTTACGACCAAAGTGGAGCAGTTTTGACCATTAACGCCGGTGCCGGTGGTACTGATGCTCAAGATTGGACAGAAATGCTGATGCGGATGTACACGCGCTGGGGTGAAAGTCAAGGTTACAAGGTACATTTAACCGAAATTTCCGAGGGAGAGGAAGCGGGTGTTAAATCTGTTACTTTGGAAATTGATGGTCGGTATGCTTACGGTTATTTGCGATCGGAAAAAGGTACTCACCGCTTAGTTAGAATTTCCCCTTTTAACGCTAACGATAAGCGTCAAACCAGTTTTGCCGGTGTCGAAGTGATGCCAATCCTCGATCGATCCGTAAAATTGGACATCCCAGAAAAGGATCTCGAAATCACGACTTCCCGCGCAGGCGGCAAGGGTGGGCAAAATGTCAACAAAGTAGAAACCGCAGTCCGTATCGTTCACCTTCCGACTGGTTTAGCCGTGCGGTGTACCGAAGAACGCAGTCAGTTGCAAAACAAAGAAAAAGCTTTGACATTGCTCAAGTCTAGGCTATTAGTGATTGCGAAGGAACAGCGGGCTTCGGAAATTGCCGAGATTCGGGGCGACATGGTGGAGGCTGCTTGGGGTCAGCAAATTCGCAATTATGTCTTTCATCCCTATCAAATGGTCAAGGATGTGCGGACTGGTGTGGAAACAACTGCGATCCTAGATGTGATGAATGGCGAATTAGACCCATTTATTCAAGCTTACCTCCGCCAGGAAAATCAGTTGGTCGAAAATTAAGCCCCAAAAGAATCTGCCGCATAAATTCAAGGTTCCACAACTCAAGAAATTAACTGAAGAGTCAGATTTGCGATCGCAGCGGATTTAGTGTACTATTGCAGTTTTGGGCGATCGCGCTGCCAGAAACCTTGATATCATAAAAATCGATCTAACAAACACTAAGGAGAAAGAATGACCCAAGTTGTAATCGGCGAAAACGAAGGGATTGAGTCAGCCCTACGACGGTTCAAGCGACAAGTTTCCAAAGCAGGGATTTTCCCCGACATGAGAAAGCACCGCCACTTTGAAACCCCGTTGGAAAAGCAAAAGCGCAAAGCAATTGCCAGAAGAACTAAAAGACGCTTCCACCGCAACAACAAACCCTAGAATTAGGGGCCAATTGATTCGGCAGATACAATTCCTTGGGCTTCTAATACCGCAGCGACTCGGAGAATCACCGCTTCGCTGTAGGGAGCACCAATGATTTGTACCCCCAAAGGCAAAGCGCCGGGCTGCTGTACGGGCACGCAAAGTACGGGTAAGCCTATAAATGATATGGGTTGGGTGAACAGTCCGAGATTGGGACGCACTAAGATTTCTTGTCCGGCTATTACCATTTTCTCGACGCCAATTAAAGGGGCCGCAATCGGGGTGGCGGGTGTGAGAATTATATCTGTTTGTTGGAAGATTTCCCGAACTCGATCGCGATACCACTGTCTGAATCTCTGCGCTTGCAAGTACCAAGTCGCCGGGATCAGAGCTCCAGCCAAAAAACGATCGCGCGTAGCAGGATCGAAGTCTTGAGGGCGCGATCGCAAATTGTCGAGATGCAAGGAGGCCCCTTCGCAGGCCGTAATGATAAATGCAGCAGCCCTGGCGCGATCGGCGAACGGTATGCTGACAGTTGCAAGCCCCCCAATTTTCGGGGGGTTTGTTGTTTTTTTTACGGTCTCAATACCACAATTAAGTACATTTGTCAAGGCTTGGGCAACTATTTCTACTGCATCCAATGCTTCCGCTTGGGCCCCTGTCGCGAAATACCCGTCAGCCACCGCAATTCGCAATCCCGCAATTCCTCGATTCAACTGTGGCGAACACAATTCCGGGGGGCGTCGAGTACAAACCGGGTCATCAGCATCAGGCCCTTGCAAGATATCATACAGCAGCGCGATGTCTCCGATCGATCGCCCGATCGGCCCCACGCAATCCAAACTGCTCGAAAACAAACAAGTTCCCGCCCTTGACAAACGGCCGTAAGTAGGCTTAAACCCAAAAACACCGCACAAAGCAGCCGGTACGCGGATGGAACCGTTAGTATCCGATCCCAAAGTTATCGGTACTAAACCCGCAGCCACCGCAGCAGCCGAACCGCCACTGGAACCGCCGGCGATGCGCGCAGTATCGCGGGGATTGCGAGTGGGCCCGTAGTGGCTGTTTTCCGTGACAAAACCGTAGGCGTACTCATCCATGTTCAGAGTACCTACAAGCACCGCACCCGCTTGTCGCAGTCGAGCTACCCCCGCCGCGTCGCGCGCAGCCGGAGGGTTGTCAGCGTTGATTTTTGAGCCTGCTAAAGTCGTAATTCCGCCAATGTCGAAGAGGTTTTTGACGGCGAAGGGAACACCTGCTAGCGGGCCTGGATTTTCGTGATTTGCGATCGCCCGATCGACTTTTTCTGCATCGGCGATCGCACTTTCAGCCATGACATTAGTAAAACAGTTAAAAGCTCGATCGGCAACAGCAATCCGTTCCAAAGCAGCACTAACCGCCGCAGTAGCCGTAATCTTACCGCTTTTCACCGCCGCTGCCGTAGCAACCGCATCAGCTTTATCTAAAAAAACATCTGCATTCATTTGCGCTTAAAAATTTAAGGTTCAAACACTGGTGCAGCTTCTACTTCTGGGGGTAAAGGGAATTCGGTAACGAGTTGGGCAATTTCCGCTATCCTCTCGAAGTTTACCACAACACCGGGCCGATGTTCAGGGTCTAAGGGTAAGTTTATCAGTTCGGCAGTGCGATCGACATATTCTTCTATATTTATCATAGTCCATCCCAAAAAAACATCAGCGTTCATCCGCGTACATCTGCCCTCATCTGCGGTTGAAAATCTAAGATTCAGATATAGGTGCGATCGATTATTGTATTGTAAGGGCGATCGGGCTGTCAGTTACTATCGATCAGTTTTTTGTATTCCTCAGATTGTCTGATATCATCTAAAGGCGATATAGGTTCTGGTAGTTCATCAGGGCAAAACTTTATAGATGTCTGCGTTTCCCCAGACTGGAAACTTTTATTAACTTCTATTTTAAGCTTTCCTTTTTGCCAACCTTTGGCACCAATCTTAAGAATTTGACAATCGATTCCTTCTTGAGGGGAACTCCAGTTTATATCCCCTGCACGAATTGATGTTTCTTCGTTAATCGACAGAGATTGCATCCAAAAAGATATCGATTCCTTGGGAGATTCTTTTTCTGTTGCCTTGATATGCCATAGTATATGATTAAACCTGCTAGCGACTAGCTCTTTAAATCGGCGCACCGTAAAAGTAGCTTTACCCAATAACAAAACATCATCATCGCCGTTTAGTATCTCATAGCTTCTATTTAGTTCATTTTTTTCGTTCATTTTTATTCCCCAATTCTGGTTATTCCTCTTTGATACTATTTCAAACTATCTAAGTCAAGCTGGTTAACAAAATAAATTGACTATCGCACTTTGCCAACTCAAACACTAACTGTTTCCCGCAACTTCTCAACCGCCACATCCAGCGGAGGCAAATCAAAATCCTCAGCATCCATCAATTCCTTAACCCGATCAAAAATCTCAACCTCCGCCTCTTCCTGATCCGTCAGCTTATCATAAAAATAAGGGTCAGTAAACCACTGTTCAAACACGATCATTAACAAGCCATTGGGCGAAAGTTCAAACCGCCAATACTTAGAAACCCTGCTGTCAATCACTTCAAACATCGGTGCCGGATTCTCCATCGGATAATAGCTAAAAATATCGTCGCAGATGTAGTACCAAATAGTCCCTTTCCATTCTCGGATAGCATAAACAACATATTCCTTGCCTATGGTTAGTGCCAACTTAATTTTTCGAGTGTAACCGCGTGGTGGATCAATATATTCATCGGGAAGAGATTCGCCCGTATTAGCAATACAACGAATTTTCATAACTTGATTACCTACAGATTTTTAGGTGCTGTTTTAGGATACTGTCGCTTGAATTTGAACTCCACCTCTTGAAGAGTCTGACTGTTCGGAAACCAATGGACTTGTACGGAAGCTCCATTAATTGCAAAAGCCTCAATGCTTGTCATTTTATCCCAATGTTCAGGATTTCCGCCATAAACAGTAATCAGTCTCGGTGCATCCCCCAACAATCTATCTGTACCGTAATGAATTACTTTGGAATTACCAGCCTTAGTATCTTCTAGGAGCAATTGCTCTGGTAAATTTCTCGGAATTTCATCTGGAATAGCACCTTGATTCATAGTTTAACAGTTTCAGATGTTGCTCAAATAATGATTATGCCCTATGTCTTACGCCATCCACTCTTTCAAACGAGAAAATATCAGACAATTTCTAATTCCAGATTATGACTTATTACAAAATCATGGCTAAAATGGTCAACTATATTAGTATCGCTCAATTCCAGATTGTAAAAATCAACAAAATCCGCATCAAAATACGGCCCAGCGTGCCAAGTTCCAGTTTCTAACTTAATAAAACAATTGCCCGGAATCCGAAAAGCAACAATATCCTCTAAACTCGGTTTATCGCTATCACAAGGAGGCGCAACAGCCATCAACCAATCCTTGCCATCCAGAGAACCCAAACACTGAGTACATTCAACGTGCTGCGTAATTTTGCCAAACTTGCGACCTTTGTTTTGCAACCGCATAATGTAAAATCTAGGAATGCCATTTTGTAAATTCAACCTAGCATCCTCAGCATCAAAAAACTTACCATCAACACTCGCAGAGATAACTTGACCGTAACTCCGAAAATTTTTAGATGTCACCCATTGTGCAAACAACTGCTTAGTCAAAATTGATTCGCTCATAAATCCCAACATCTCCTCACTAATTTCATCAAAAACATAATACAGATACTCCTCTCTCTCTTCTCTGCGCTCTCTGCGCCCTCTGCGGTTAAAAAATCTAATTCCCTCGATCGCCCAAAACACCATTACAATCAAAATCAGCACACCGCTGCAAAAAACGAGCCGGAATATCAGGCCTCGCCCCCCAATGCAAGTGCAAATAAGCAGCATGAACTTGATAAACCCCCCAGCCTTCACCAACCTGCTCAACTTCCCCGCGCTTCCCGTACCTCCAACTGTGATAAACTGGATTACTCGGTTCTACACTTAAGTGCGATCGATGAAACTCATGCCCGCAAACCTCATCCCCCGCAACCAACACACAACTATCCCTCACCGCCAAAGTTTCTCGATATCCCAAAGTCAAACGCTTTCCCATCTCAGCAGTAGACTTCAACACTCCCACCCCTTGCCAAGAATTGCCATCAAAGTCTACAATAGAATCGCATAAGTACATCAAACCCCCGCATTCGGCATAAGTCGGCATTCCCGCCACGATCGCACTTTTTACCGCATCTCGAATCACCACATTACCGCTCAATTCCTTCGCAAAAACTTCGGGAAAACCGCCACCAAAATACAACCCTTGAATATTGTCAGGAAACACAGCATCATCAAGCGGACTCCAAAATACTAACTCCGCACCTAACTCCTCTAATAAATCAAGATTATCCTGATAGTAAAAATTAAAAGCCCGATCGCGCGCCACTGCAATCCGCACCCCAAATTTCCCATCCAAACTATTGACATCATCATTCTTTTGAGTTATAATAACGGAAGGGAGACTGTATCTACCCAAAAGTTGCTCAGACCCCTCACCCCCCCGATTTGAAGTTGCAGCCAGCATTGGCAAAAGTTTTTCCCAGTCAAAAGCAACCGCAGCTAAATCAGCCAACTTATCGATCGCAGCATGAAGATTCGGCAACTCCTCAGCCGGAATTAGGCCCAAATGTCGATCGGGAATAGTCACAGCCTCATCCCGTCGCAGCACCCCCAAAATCGGTAAATCCATCGGTTCCAAAGCATCTGTAAGCAACTCCAAATGTCGATCGCTCGCCACTCGATTCAACACCAAACCAGCGAAATTAAGATTTTTGTCAAAAGACCGAAAACCATGTGCGATCGCAGCTACAGAACCAGATAGCCTGCTGCAATCTATCACCAACAATATCGGCAAATTCAGCAAAGCAGCAACATGAGCCGTAGAAGCAAAGGAAAAATCATAATTAAACTTTTCTTTTCCTTCTTCCTTCTTCCTTCTATCTTTTACATCCGTTACATCCGTTACAAAATCCGCTGCCAATCCCTTCTTCCTTCGACTCACTCCATCAAATAGTCCCATCACCCCTTCAACTAAAGCACAATCGACATCTTGAATATGACGATAAAAGCACTTCTGCACGTAAGATTCAGAGGTCAATATTGCATCTAAATTCCGACAGGGGCGGCCAGTCACAAAAGCATGAAACATCGGATCGATGTAGTCTGGGCCTACCTTAAAAGACTGAACATTCAAGCCGCGACGGATTAAATAAGCTAAAAGGGCGATCGTTACAGTAGTCTTTCCGGCACCGCTGCGTTCGCCCGCAATTACTAAAGCCATTAGTTAGTGGTTATTTGTTAGTGGTTATTTGTTATAGCAATTTCGGTTGGATCGGAATTCTTTAACCGCAGAGGGCGCAGAGGACGCAGAGGAAGAGAATACAGAGATGGATGATGCTACGGTTTGTATTAGCGGTTATTTGTTAGTAGTCATTGGTTATTTGTGAGTCGCTACTAATAACCAATGACTAATGACTAATGACTAACTTGACAACTTCAGAATTTGAGCCGTGACTGCCAAGCTTTCCTCGTAAAGCACATCTCGGCCCCAACTCTGCAAGTGCTGGCCCAGTAACTGTTCTGTCACTTGATCTAACAGCGGAGTAACTTGGTTAAAGCGATCGGTTTGAGCGCCGCCACGAGTTTCCATCCGCATACAACCGCCAGCTTCCGAACACAGCACTGTACCGCAGTCAGCATTCTCGTTTGTAGAATTCAAACGCAGAGCAATCAAATCCCCAGGTACATCGCCACTATCAGCAGTCGGAATCGCAGCTAACTCGGCTTCGACAACTCGCCCATCAGTACCGGCGAATTGAATTCTCTTGATTTGGTAGTCGCCCTCTTCCTGCTTGAAAGAAACAGGATTCCACTGGAGGCGACTCGCCAGCCAGCCCAAATACATCAGCGCTTGAGTAGAATTACCACGTTCGTAATCGATCGTCACGCGATCAATTTCCCCAATTGCCACACGACGTCCCGGCGGATCGAAAGCCTCAGCAGCCAACTCTTGCCACGGGGCTAGCCGACGCCAATTCAGATCCGCGATCGGAATTCCCTCCTCAATCAAACTTTGCATCAACAGCAATTCAGCCTGGGGTTCACTAAAACAGCTAGAGTCAATAATTACAGAACTGCTAGTGGCGGCCAACCGCTGGAATAAATCGCGATCGGCATCAGGAGTCGCTTTCCACCATAGCAGGGTCGGCAAATCTGCGATCGTCAGCCCAGTCACAATACCGCTCACCCGTTCCAGAGCCGCTTCCGTACCCCGGAGCGTAATGTACTCGCAACAAATCAGATTGCCACTTCCACCCTTGTGTACCGGACAATAGGCAGCCACTTGAGCCTGTACCCCAGTATCTTCGCCAGCCGTCGGACAGAGAGCGATAATCCGGCAGGGATTAGCCGCCACGATCGCGTCGGCTACAGCCGAACCACCTGAACTAAAGCCCGTTGGGCCCAATTTGCTGCCACTGGAATTTTTCTTAGCCACTTCTTCCCGCAAAGTTGCCAGCAATTCAGTATTAGGTTTGCCGGTTCTCGGCAAGCCGTAAGCTTTTTGAGCAGCCCTGATACTGGATGCCGTCATGGGCCCGGTGATACCATCGATCGGACCATCATAAAAGCCTACATCCGCCAATAACCGTTGAGTTTCTTCGGGTTCGTAGACTACAAAGGTAAAGGTTGTGGCTCTAGTGGCGATCGTCCAATCATTCTGAGACCCAGATTCTCTGTAGCTTTCCCAAATTTGACCTAATTCGGCCTCTATTTGGTCGATCGAAACATCTTTAGGACTTTGCAACGAAACTAGAGGCGGAGCTTTCATTGGTGTCATAATCATCGGTTTTTTCTCCTTTTTTATTTGTCAGTTGACTGTTGTCTGTTGACCGCAAGCAAGAAGGATACAAGTTCCTGTCTTTATCCGTGGGGTCGCTTTCTTCAATCCAAAATCCAAAATCTCAAATCCAAAATCGGCTAAAGTCTCCGCCACTTACGGCCGTCTCGATTAATTAGCAATTCTGCTTCCGCAGGCTCCCAAGTACCCGCTTCATACTGAGGCACCAGTGCGGGATCGCTCGGTGCTTCCCAGGCCATCAACGCTGGTGTCACAATCCGCCAAGCTTCTTCCACTTCATCAGAACGAGTAAACAAAGTTTGGTCGCCCAACATACAATCAATTAACAGGCGATCATAAGCATCAGAAGATGTCACCCCAAAGGACGAACCATAACTGAAATCCATATCCACCGTCCGCGTCCGCAAATCCGGCCCCGGCATTTTCGCCTCAAACCTCAGCGAAATCCCCTCATTGGGATGCACGCGCATGGTCAAAACGTTAGGAGTAGTTTGTTGAGCCGCTGACTGAAAAATCATCAGGGGCACTTCGCGAAACTGAATTGCAATTTCGCTGACTTTTTTCGGCAACCGCTTCCCGGTGCGTAGGTAGAAAGGTACTCCCTGCCAGCGCCAGTTGTCGATCGTAAACTTCATCGCTACGAAAGTTGGAGTCATGGATTGAGGATTGACTCCTGGTTCCGTGCGGTATCCGGGTACTGGTTTGCCTTTCATCCAGCCGGCCGAATACTGGCCGCGAATCGCCGAATTCTCTAAATTCTGTAAGTCAGCTAAGCGTGTTGCTTGCAGAACCTTCATTTTTTCAGTACGAATGCTATCAGCATCTAGGGAGTTTGGCGCTTCCATCGCTGTCAGACAAAAAATCTGCATCAAATGGTTTTGCAGCATATCCCGCAAAGCCCCAGAGGATTCGTAGTAACCGGCTCTGTCTTCTACGCCCACTGTTTCTGCAACGGTAATTTGTACGTGATCCACAAATTGGCGGTTCCACAGGGGTTCAAAAATCGCATTCGCAAACCGAAAAACCAGGAGATTCTGAACAGTTTCTTTGCCCAAATAATGGTCAATCCGGTAAACTTGCTGTTCTTGACAAACTTCTTGGACTACTCGATTGAGAGCTTTTGCTGAATTCAAGTCACGGCCGAAGGGTTTTTCAATAACTAAGCGATGTTTGATGGGATCTGCCAGCATTTTAGCGGCTCCCAATTGCCGAATCGCTTCGGGAAAGAAGTTGGGGGAAACGGAAAGATAAAATATATGGTTGCCACGGGTTCTCCTTTTTTGGTCGAGTTCCCCTAGGAAAGCTTTGAGTTTTTGATAACTTTCCGGGTTGTCTATGTCGCCCGGACAGTAGAACAAACTCTGAGCAAAGTCTTCCCAAAATTCCTCATTCCCAATCCCGCCACCAAATTCTTCGATGCCTTCGCGCATTTGCTC
>JAYTZD010000145.1:0-7836 GCA_043742065.1 Oscillatoriales bacterium | reverse complement strand
GAGAGGACATTCCGCCCCGGTGTGGGCGGTGGCTGTTAGTCCCGATCGCACAACCATTGCCAGCGCTAGTGCTGATAATACAATTAAATTGTGGAATCAGTACACCGGCAAGTTGATTCAGAGTTGGGACGGACACACAAATGGTGTGTTTTCGGTGGCTTTCAGTGCCGATGGTAGAACACTTGCCAGTGTTGGTAAGGACAAAACTTTGAAGTTGTGGCAAGTAGACGACGGAGTTGAGTTGGAAACTTTTAAAGGGCTGGCTGACGAAGTAGAGTCAGTAGTTTTTAGTCCCGATAAAGTAACTTTAGCTACTGGCAATAGCGATGGTATTATCAAACTTTGGAATTGGCAAACTGGGGAATTGAAACAGACTTTCACAGGCCATTCCGAGGAAGTTACGTCTCTTGCTATCAGTCCAGATGGTAAAACTCTCGCCAGTGGTAGTTGGGACAAAACGGTGAAGCTTTGGTATATCAATGTTAACCATGAGTCTCAGCAGCCTAAGTCGTCTCAATGGCCTCTGCATAGGGAGTCTCAATTGCCGATTTTTGAGAATGCTTTCGTTTACGTTGAACCCAGCGATTCTCTATTACGGACTTTGATAGATCATTCAGATCCTATTCAGTCTCTAGCCTTTAGTCTCGACGGGAACAAGTTGGCTAGCAGCGATTTGAGTGGAACTATCAAGCTTTGGCAGACACAATCTGGCGAAATCACTGGTACGCTTAAGGAGCATTCTACCTTGGTGAAATTGGCTTTTAATCCTCAAGATCAAACTCTGGTCAGTGGCAGTTTTGATGACACGATCAAAGTGTGGCAGGTGTCTCCTTAATCTCGATAAATCCCCGTAGGGACACGGCACTGCCGTGTCCTGACTGTTGACGGTTCACTGTTGACGGTTCACTATTGACAGTGAACAGTGAACCGTCAACATCATTCCGGTGTAAACGGAATTGATATCAAATCCGTTTGCATCGGAATGATATAAACGGAGGACACGGCAGTGCCGTATCCCTACAATTAATGGTGGTAGGGACACTCCAAGAGCCGTGTCCTCTATATCATTCCAGCGCAGCCGGAATTGATATGACAAGCCCCTGACTTGATAGCTTGGGGTCAATCTAAAATTGCGAAGCATTGCGAGCGGAGCGCGGCAACCTCTAAAATCTAAAATCGATTGACCTCACCCACTTTAAAGATTTAATCATTAATAGTTAAACCTAGATCAACATGGAAATCAATCAAAATCCGCTCGAATTCCTAACTGCCAAAGTCCAAGAAACTGTTGCCGAAACCCAAAATCTAGCTAATCAAATCGCTGCTAATGTTGAGGAAACTGCAACTGTATTGACAACCTTCATACAATCAGCACCAAGTTCAATTATGAGTGCTGGGGCGATCGCAACTCAAGAAGCTTTCAAAGTAGCACACAACATCCGTTTTGAGAACCTGCCAACAACTCTGCAATTCAAATTTGCCACGGTAGGTGTGCGTGACGGAATGCGAAGTGTTCAAGAAGCAGCAAAAGTGTTTGAATCTATACCCGCCCAAATTCGTGCCCAAGGCCCGGAAGCAATTCGTAACTTCCGTCAAGGTAAAGATTGGAGTCATATCCAAGCACACGTCAATGGAGGCGGTAGCGAAGCTGCTAACGGGATTTTTGAACATTTCCGAGTAAATCGGGCTCGTGGTGGTGTAGACATGACTGCGGCTGAATTAGCCGTAGCTAAGCAGGTTTTAGCGGATGCAGCGTTTAAAGCAGCAGTTGCCGAAGTTGTTGGGGCTGCAATGAAAGGGGCGATCGCAGCAGCAGTAATTGAGTTAATATTTTCAATCTTAGAAAACTCCCTGTTGTGCGTTGAAGGCAAAATTACCCAGTCAGAGTTAGTCGAACAAGTCGCCACCAGCACTGCCAAAGCTGGCATTGCTGGTGGTGTGATTACCGCCATTCTGTTAACACTCTGCATGATATTCCCCCCGATCGCAGCGCTGTTAGGTGCAACTACGATACCATTGGCGATCGCAGGTATTGGTTTTATGGGAATTCGCGCCTGGGAAATCTTTTGTCACGGCGATCGCCTATTTGGTATTACTGAACAAACACAAAAGTTTCTGGGAATGACTCAACCGACAACTGAAGTAAAACTCTAAGATGACTTTTCCTGTTATTATAGATCGTTGTGTAGGGGTGGGTTTACCGAAATATTTGGTGAGTATCGACAAATTAGATAAACCCGCCCTCCCATACTACTCTTTGCGCTCGACAGAAATAGTTAAATGAGCGACAAATACTCCAACAGTCGCCAGTGTAGCAGCAACTGGAAATATAATTGCCCCTGCAACAGAACCCACCAATCCCGCCATCATTGGAATGTCTATCAGAGTTTTACCTTGGGAGTTTTTGATGACGATGCGACGGAGTTTTCCTTGTTCAATTAGTCCTTTGACTCTGGCAAATAAAGAGTCGCCACTAATTGTGAATTCTTCGACTCTGACTTTTTCCTCGGTTGAAAACCCTGAAGTGAATAAAGGAGTTTCAAGTGTTTGGTTTGTGCTATCTGCGACGGCTACAGTTTCGTCTTGGAGAATGGTAACTTGTTGTTCTAGTTGTGAGTTCATTTTGTGTAATGGCGGGCGAAAACCAGCCGTTTAATTTCTATACTCTGATCATCTGCGATCGCAACTAGCAACGACAGGCAAGAAAACCCTACAATCTCGATGCGTACTTTCCACCCCCGCATTCTTACTCAAAACTCTATGAAAGGAAATCGTCTGTGGAGGGGGTAGGCACGGGGGCACTACCCCTACAAAACGATGATTTGTCTGAGAATGAAACCGCCCTGCCCCCCAAGGGGGGAAAAGAAGGAAGAAGGAAGAAGGAAGAAAATAAATTCACCTGGTTCCCACTCTCTGGCCTGGGAACCGATGCCCAGAGGCTCTGCCTCGTTTGCGGAGTAAAATGAGAGGCAGAGCCTCTGGATCTGCGTTACCAGGCAGAGCGTGGTAACGAGTAGATGCCCGATGCCCGATGCCCGATGCCCAATTTCCGTCTTTTATTTATGTCTAATTAACTCGTAAATTTCCACATAATCCTTAGCTGGATATTTCCACGAATTATCACAATTCATGCCTTGAATCATGAGTTTTTCAAATTCATCATGATAGTCATACCACAATCCGATCGCCCGATCCATTGCTGATTCTAGAGCATAGTAATCGCTTTGGTAAAATACATAGCCATTTCGTTCTTCTGCAATGTGATTAACATCATAATCGCGATCGAACACAGTATTCACCAAACCACCAACTCCCCGCACCACAGGCACTGTCCCATACCTCAACCCAATCATCTGAGTCAGTCCGCAGGGTTCGTAATTGCTCGGAACCACAATTAAATCTGAACCTGCATAAATTAAGTGCGACAGTTCCTCATTAAAACCTAGTTCCAAATGGCAGTCTGGATTGTCATTTAAAACCCGTTTTTCGTGCTGAAAATGTGCATTAATTCCGGCTTCTGTCGCCGAACCTAAAAGCACAAATTGTGCACCTTTGTTGAGAGCGTAATAAATTGCATGATGGAGGAGATGAACACCTTTTTGGTCATCTAAACGACCGATAAACGCCATAATTGGCTTCTCAACATCCCGCAGAAAAAGCCGATCGCGCAAAGCCTGTTTAGTTTTGGCTTTTCCTGCCAAATCTTCCTGAGTGTAATGGTCAGGAATGTAGCGATCGCTTTCGGGATTCCACACATCATAATCGATACCGTTGAGCACTCCACGAAACTTGTCTTGATACAAATGCAAAGTGTGCCCCAAACCGTAGCCAAACTGGCCCAGATGAGCTTCCCAAGCGTGGTGTGGCGATACCGTGGTGACAAAGTTCGAGTAAACAATGCCACCTTTCATAAAGTTGATGGCAAAAGGGTTAAAGTTATCTTGGAGGCGATCGTACTGAAAATAATAATCCTCTCGATACAAACCGGTTGCTTGCAGAACTTCACTACCGCCCATACCTTGATGTTTGAAATTGTGAATGGTATAGCAGACTCGCTGATATTCCATCCAATTGTATTTGTAGATTTCAAACAGCATGACAGGAATCAAACCAGTTTGCCAGTCGTGACAGTGGATAATATCAGGACGTTTATTGCTTCTGAGCAAAAATTCCAAAGAGGCTTTGCTAAAGAAAGCAAACCGCATATTATCGTCATTGCAACCGTAATAACAGCCACGGTTAAAAAAGTTGTCTTGAGAGTGGGACTCAATGAAAAAACACAAAAGTCCGTGAACCCAGCCACAATAGACAGTACAGCGGATTTCGCCACCGTACCAAGGCACAAACAAATCCTCATAGGCAACGTGAAGTCCCCAAATGTGGTCATACCTCATGCAGTCGTACTTGGGTAGAATGATCTCGACGGTGTGGCCGGAATTCTGCAATTCCCGACTCAAACCATAAACGACGTCACCCAAGCCTCCTGCTTTGATGACAGGGGCGCATTCAGAGGCAATTTGTACGATGTACATTTTTCTTCTTAACTCCTATGTGAATCAAAAAATATTTTCTTAACTTGACAAATTATCTGTTTTTACGCAGTTAAGCAAGTATGTCATTGGGAAGAATCTCTCGATTAGAATCGCGATCGAGTCAATAGCCACTAACTAATGACTACTGACTACTGACTACTGACTAATGATTATCGATCGAGCTTTCGCTGAATTTGCCTCAAAGATTGGTACATTTCTGGCAAACGGTTATAGACGGCTGCGGCTTTCAGAAATAGTTTGTGGGGAATTGCTGGCACCCCAGTCACGATCGCCCCTGCGGCAACATCACTATGAATTCCCGCTTTGGCTGTCGCGATCGCACCATCTCCAATTTTAGCTTGATTAGCAATCCCCACTTGCCCAGCCAAAATGACATTATTGCCAATTTTGACCCCGCCAGCCATGCCAACATGAGCAGCAAAAGCGCAATTTTTCCCAACTTGACAGCCGTGGCCTACGTGTACTAAATTGTCAATCTTGGTATTTTGACCAATGCGAGTTTCTCCAACAGCGGGTCTGTCAATGGTGCTGTTGCAACCCACCTCAACCCCATCTTCCAATACCGTGCAGCCAGACTGCTCCATTTTCACCCACCCTGTCGCTGTCGGCACGAACCCAAAACCTTCGCTCCCGATCGCCGCACCACTATGAATCACGCAATTTGCCCCGATGCGAGTACGTTCGTGAATGACACAGTTAGCGTGTAAAACAGTACCTTCACCGATTTCTGCATCTGGGTAAATTACCACATTTGGGTGAATGCAAACATTGCTGCTAATTTTGACTCCGGGCTGAATAACAGCGTTGGGGCCGATATAGACATTTTCACCAATTTGTGCTGTGGGGTGAATGGTGGCTGCGGGATGGATTTCTGAGGTTGGGCGAAATGGTTGATAAAAAAGGGCGATCGTTTGAGCAAACAGCAGTCGCGGATCGGGTGCGGCGATCCAAGCTATATGGCGATCGTCACATTCAGCCTGGAGACTTGCATCTAAGGGCAGAATTAAGGCAGAAGCATTTGTCGATGTTGTATGAGAGGCAAATTTAGCACCTTCTATGTAGCTGATTTTGTCCGATGCCGCTTCATCAACTGGGGCTGCGCCAGTAATTTCTGGATCGTTAGCAACCGACGCCGTGAGTGTGCGACTGCTGGCTAAATTCAGTTTCTGTACGATTTCGCTAAATTTCATTTATAAAAATTGGTTGTTAACAGGGATTTACCACTTTTAAAATTACCAGCTTTTGAGCACTGTCTGAGTAGTTGGCATTTTAAAAAAATATAACCATTGACAACACGGTAATTGAGGACACGGCAATGCCGTTTCCCTACCTCAAAACATTGATCGGACTCGCAAGAGATGTCACCATCACCCGATTAATTGTAGGGAAACGGCACTGCCGTGTCCTGAAACAGCACTGTGAGTAACATGATTCGCTAAAATAGTTCAGAACCCCAACTTCTGCGAAGTCGGGGTTCTAAAGCGCGATTAGATTATTGTTGGCAGTTATTGTACCGAAACTGCATCGACGTCAACGGTGCTGGCTTTAGCTTCAGAAGGATTACCGGTGGCTTCCGATGTTGAGGCTGTTTGAGTCTGGCGGGATTTAAAATAGTCGATCGACATTTGGGAAATTTCCGAAATCAGCAGCACAGCAATAGCCACATCGTCAATTTGTCCGATGACGGGAAGAAAGTCTGGCGCAATGTCGATCGGGCTTACCAGATATGCCATAGTTCCCAGGATAATCCACCAGCGGTACTTGGGGTTACGGATTGTGTCGCGGTACCAATTATAAACCGATTGTATAGAAAAGTTCATCGGGGTTGTCCTCTACTTATATCTTCTATCTTGACCGATTGTCGCTCAAAACGTTTGTGGAGATATCCCCCCTAGGATTGGGAAGAAAATTCTACTTGGGAGTATTGGGAATTTGGGAATTGGGCATTGGGAATTGGGCATTGGGAATTGGGCATTGGAGGGAGAGGATTTGTAACTTCCTCCTCACCGCTGAAGCGAGAGATTCCAACCTAACTGAACAGCGAAAGCTTTCTAACTGGGTCAACCGAAGCAGAAAAGAAGACGCAACAGCCTATAGCCTATCCCCAGCTATTTCTGGAGTGCCTGTTGAAAAGTCTTAATCGCATCAACATGATTCACCATATTAATGCAGCGTAACAACAACTCTAGATCGATTCCTTGGATCTCCTCACTACTAGAAACCTTTTCATATTGCAGATTATTCCCCTCTCCCCGTAGGTGATAAATCTCTAACAATCCGTCTTCCCAGAACCATACTTCTGGAATTTTCAGTCGCTTGTATACCTCCAGCTTGTTGATGCCGCCACTAGAAAACACGATCTCGATCGCCAGATCTGGTAGCCTACGACCAGGAGCAAGTTTATAGGATTCATCTGCCTCTCGCTTAACGGCGACGGCTTCACTTTCCAGAGTCATTGAGCCAGTTGGAGTAAAGTCGAACCCTGCCATCAGCAGGTAAATCTCCAACAATGCAGCAATCCTATTTTTAACAATTTGGTGGGGTTCGCCTGGGAGTAGTTGTATCTCCAAAACTCCATCCAGGAAAGAGAGTCGATATCCTGGACGGTCTAACAATTGCTCAACTGCTTTGAACTCTCTCCAAGTGAGTCCCTCAAACAGCAGAGGTGATTCCTTTATGGGTGTTGCTATGGTTGCTGCGGTCATTGGAGTCTCCAGTTTATTTCCAGATTAGAAACGATCAGGTTTGGAGGGTATTTTTTAATTATAACTTTAACCTGTCAATCCAATCACCGTAAATCTCAAATTAGTCTTCTATCAACTACTGCTATTTTCAATTTTCAAACGGTTCTCTAGTGAACAGTTTTTTGGTATAAAATTACACTGAGATTTTTGAAGGTTTTAAACAAGTCGATCGCCTGAATTACTGACATTTTTATCGCTCAAACTTAGTCAAAACAAACATTTATTGATACTGAATCTACTGCAAATCAACCTATTTATTGGGTTTCAGCATTATATAACTCTCACTCTAGCTATCATTATCTCGTTTCAATGACTACTGAAAACCTCGATATCGACCTAAAGTATCTAAGTACACTTCGTCAATTTTAGTATTATAAAGTACCCGTAGTCGAAAAACGGACAGACCAGGAATTTAATCTCAAAAATAGTCCCCTTTACGAGCCTTGAAACGTCCATTTTTGGTCGCCGATCGCAATTTCGCAACCGTTCGTTAGCCAGAAAGGATCGTTAGCAGCCAGCCTTTGTCCACCGATAAAAGT
>JAYTZD010000144.1:0-1943 GCA_043742065.1 Oscillatoriales bacterium | reverse complement strand
TTCCATCTTAGGAAAACGCTATTTTTGGATTTCGCTGGTGTTTTCCCTGGCAATGGTGGCCCCTGCACAGGCGGCGCTGATCCTGCGAGTTGCCGTCCAAGAAGGGGCCTCTCAGGTCAAGGTTGGTAGTTCTACTAAAGCTGCAATCCGCGATGGTAGTGGCCGTAATTTGGGTGAACTGACGGCAAACAGCGCCCAGTCTGCTCAATTTCGGTCGGGCAAAGTGGCCATTGGTTCCTGGGCGGCAAATCAAATTTGGATCGAGCCTGCGGGGAATGGTTATGTTTGGATAGGCGATCGATGGTATCGTGGCCGCACGCTTCTCATTCCGCAAAAATCCGGGTTGACAGCCGTTAACTACGTCGATATCGAACAGTATCTCTACAGCGTTCTCGGTGCCGAAATGAGTGGCAATTGGCCTCAAGAGGCTTTGAAAGCCCAAGCAGTCGCCGCCCGTTCCTACGCCCTCCACCAGCGCCTCAAAAGCGAAACCGATATTTATGATGTAGACAATACCCAATCTTCCCAAGTTTACAAAGGATTGCAAACAGAATCTTCCGGTACTTACTCCGCAGTGGATGCCACCGCCGGTCAAGTTCTTACCTACAATAACCAAATTATTTTAGCCGTTTTTCACTCTGCTTCTGGCGGACATACTGAGAATGTTGAGGATGTTTGGACAGAACCCCTGCCTTACCTGCGGGCTGTTCCCGATTTTGACCAAGGCGCTCCGGTTTACCAGTGGAAGGAAACTTTTTCCCGGACTCAAATCAGCAACAAAATTTCTGGTGTTGGGAATGTGATCTCAATGAAGCCTGAACGGACAACTCGTCATGGTAGTGTCCTGACTATGAAAGTTGTCGGAGATGGCGGTTCTAGGGTCATGAGTGGCGCGGATCTACGTCTGGTTCTAAATTTGAGGAGCACTCGCTTTACGGTGATTCCTCAGTATGGAGGGATTTTCAGTGGCAGAAATGGCGGTAAGCCTCCTACGGGGTTTCAAGTTGCGGGTAAAGGTTTCGGTCACGCTGTGGGGATGAGTCAGTGGGGGGCGTACAATTTGGCAAGGCAGGGATATGGCTACCAGCAGATTTTGCTGCACTATTACCGTGGCACTACTTTGGCTAGAATTGCCGTGCAGTAATTGGAAATGGGGAATGGGAATGGGGCATCGGGAATTGGGCATGGGGCATGGCATGGGGCATGGGGCATTGGGCATAGGGCATGGGGCATTGGTAACAAATAACCAATAACTAATAACCAATAACAACAGTCAACAGTCAACTGCCAACTGCCAACTGCCAACAGTCAACTGCCAACTGCCAACTATCAACTATCAACTATCAACTGACTAATAACTAAATTAAGGATTGCTATGCAAAAGTGGGAGTATTTGTTTGTGGATGCTAATATGTATCCTTTTGGCAACAAATTGATTAGTTTATATGTCAATAGTGAAGAAAAACAAGATTGGAAGCAAAGATTTTTGCATTTATTTGTGAATGAATTGGGGGAGGATGGGTGGGAACTTGTGGCTCTCCGCCATGACTCGAAGTATGACCAGAATTGTTTGATTTTGAAACGTCCTAAAGTTGAAATCATTCCGGCGGTTGAAACCACTATTAACTATAAAGAAAGTCCGGCGGTTGAAACCGCGACTACACAAGCAAAGTCCACCTTCGTGGACTAATAAGAAAGTCGGAAACGGCATTGCCGTTTCCCTTCTTCCTTCTTCCTTCTTCCTTCTTCCTTCTTCCTTCTTCCTTCTTCCTTCTTCCTTCTTCCTTCTTCCTTCTGATATATTAATTGTCCGATCGCCCAATCCGGTTTTGCCACTCCGCATCTATCTTCGCCGACTGCTCTAATTCTTGTTCAGTTAATGCCGTTTCTGTGCTATAAGCTAAATCTTCTCCACTCAAAACGTTTTCTCCTGCAAACTCGCG
>JAYTZD010000143.1:0-7871 GCA_043742065.1 Oscillatoriales bacterium | reverse complement strand
AGAAGGAGTGACTTTAACTTATTTGGGCGATGGTAACAACATGGCTAATTCGCTGATGTTGGGCTGTGCAATGATGGGGATGAATGTCAGAATTGCTTGTCCTCAAGATTTTCTACCAAATCCTGAGATTGTGGAAAAAGCCAAAGCAATTGCTAACGGCAAAACAGAAGTTACTGTGACGGTTGATGCCAAAGCTGCCGTCAAGAATGCTCAAGTAATTTATACCGATGTTTGGGCAAGTATGGGACAGGAAGAGGAAGCAAAAACCAGAATTCCTTTGTTTGAGCCTTATCAGGTAAATCAAGAATTAGTAGATTTAGCAGATAAGAATGCAATTGTATTACATTGTTTGCCAGCACACCGAGACGAAGAGATTACAGATGCGGTAATTGAAGGAAGTCAGTCGCGCGTTTGGGATCAAGCCGAAAATCGGATGCACATTCAGCAAGCCTTGTTAGCCGGCATTCTGGAAAGCGATTAGGAATAGAGAAGTTCGGCAACGGATTTTGTAACGGATGTAACGGATGTAATGGATGTCATTCAGGCAGTTTTCAATTTGATATTATTGGCGGCAACATTGCCTGAATTGCGATATTGACAGAGGGAAATTGGAGCGGTGAAATGCTCCCATTTTCCCCAAGAATCAATTCGCTTTGATACCCATTTTCAGCCGGTTCTCGAAAAACATGAAGTTGTCGATCGTTCACATTTAACACCCAATAATCGGCAATTCCCGATCGCGCATAAGCCTTAGCTTTAATTTCGCGATCGAAAGTTAAACTGCTATCTGCCACTTCGATAATCAGATATACCTCTGAGGGAGTTGGGTGGTGAGTCGCATAGTCAAACGGATCGATTCTGACTAGGGCGATATCCGGTTCTGGTTCAGAATTGTCATCGAGTGCGATCGGGCTTTTGTAATAAACATCAACCTGATTTCCCAGAATATCTCGCAGTACATTAGCAGTGCGTCTCGTGGCTGAAGTGTTAGCAGTTCCTTTAGCACTGATTGTGATAATATTTCCTGAAATTAATTCGACTCGTTCCTCTGGGTGAAAAAATCCCATTTCTCCCAGTTTGTGATATTCTTCAACAGTCCATTTACGGAGCGTGAAAGGGGCTTCTGTGATCAGCATAGTTCCCTCGCTAAATTGATAACTTACATTATAAATCATATTTTATATCAAATCGGGTAACATCGCAATTATCATTAGCCCAAATGAGGAGACGGCAGCGCCGTCTCCCTACAAGATTATTTTATGTAGGGACACGGCACTGCCGTCTCCTCTATATTCCGGTGCAACCGGAATTTATATTTAATTGGTTCCCAGGCAGAGCCTGGGAACGAGTAGAATGAGTAGATTAAGAGGCTCCGAAATTCACTTTTGTAACTGCGCCGGCGACAACATTAACTGTTTGTTGAATCTGACTTCCATCAACTTTTAACTGATAATTTCCAGGAGAAAGCTCGATCGCCCCAAACCATCCTTTACCATCCGCCCGCAGTTGACGCACCTTGCCGCCAGCATCGATCGCCTGTAATGTCAAATTCGCACCATCACAAGTTCTATCGCACTTTTGCAACATTCCGGCGATCGCACCCATAGTCGGCCGCGACTTCCAAGGCATATCAGGAATCCCCACCGGAGTCGCCCACACAGGCTGAGTTTGAACAGTTTTACCCGTCGCGCCATCAACGTATTGACTAGGCTGCGACAGCGCAGTATAAAACCAATCATTACTCTGCAACACGAATTTCCAAGGCTGGCGGGGCAAATCACCAGTACCGCCAGATCGCAGTTCGCCGTTACTGTAAATATTGCTGCTAGCGTAAGAATACAGCACCGTACCCGCCACATGATTTCCTTTCGCAGAAGGCGCTTCGGCGCGACGAATTTGCCCTAGAGTGTCTTCGATGTAATTGAGATAATTACCAGGCCCGATCGCAATTTGGCGATTGTACTGGTGGTTTTTCGCGTACTCGATCCAATTGTCGTAACCCAGCTTTTGCTGCGGCTTGTACTCGCGCTGGTACGTCATCGGCATCGCCATATCGATAATCCCTTCTTCCAGCCAAGCGCGCCAATCCTGCAAAACTTCTCTGTAAGGTTGCGTTTTATACCAAGCTTCATCGTTTTTCGGCCCGTCACCCCAGGCAATTGTCGCCGCCGTCACTTTCACTCGCGGTTTAATCGCCAGGGCTTCTATATAAAGCTTCCGCACTAATTCCGTCACCCGATCGCGCCGCCACTGCATCCACGCGGGATCTGCGGGTGCGGGTTTGCCGGTGCGCCCGGTTTGCTGGTTGAAACGGGCGATCGAAGTGGGATTGTAGCCCCAATCGGGCCCGCCGTAGCGCACGTAATCGAGCTGTACGCCGTCCACATCGTAGCGCTTCAACAAGTCCAAATAGACGGAAACAGTATAATCTAAAGCGTCTGGATGGCCGGGATCGAGAAAACCTTTGGCTTCCCCACTCGAAGTCAGCATCGCCCAATTGTCGGTTCCCGGGGCATTGGGCCCATGTTGTTGCCAAACGTGATTGGCGGGAAGTTTACCGCCCGAAGTCACTGGTAGTGTTACCATCCAAGCGTGGACTTCAATGCCTGCGGCGTGCGCTTTGTCAATCAAATCTTGCAGGGGATCGAAACCGGGGGGAACGTTGGGATCGAGGGTGCGGGGTTCGATCGCACTGGTGTAAAAAGCATCACCTCGACGACGGACTTGGGCAACGATCGCGTTTGCGTTCGATCGTTTGGCGTCTGCGATCAGTTTTGTCACTTCTTGGGGTGTTTTGAAGCCGGGATTAAATGCGTCCACCCAGAAGGCTCGAAATTCGGCGGTTTGGCTTTGTGGGGGAGGATTTGCGTTAGCGCGATTTGGCAACCACTGTGATAACCAGCCTGGAGTCAGGAGGAAACTGATTGTTAAGGCGATCGCGAACAGACTTGACAAAAAGAATGTTTTGGATTTACCGGAAAACGAGCGTTCATCCCCTGACTTCAGGCATGGGGACGAACGCGGCTGCGACGACCGTCGCCTACAATCTTTGGATTTTCCTTGTCGATTCATTGTTTTTGCGCTATAATGGCTAGCGTAAGATTAATTAAGTCAATGCTAGTTTTCGAGTTCAGAGCCTACGGAAAGTCAGAGCAGTTCGCAGCTATTGATGAGGCAATTCGTACCGTGCAGTTTATTCGGAATAAGTGCATTCGTTTATGGATGGACGAGCCGAAAACTAACAAGTACGACTTGAGCAAGCAAAGCGCGATATTAGCTCGTGAATTTCCGTTTGCTGACCAACTCAACTCCACAGCCCGTCAAGCGGCAACAGAGCGTGCCTGGACAGCGATCTCCCGATTTTATGACAACTGCAAAGCTCATATTTCTGGGAAGAAAGGTTACCCCAAATTTCAGAAAGATAATCGCTCGGTTGAATATAAAGCATCGGGATGGAAACTAGCAGACGATCGTAAATCGATAACTTTCACCGATAAAAATCTAATTGGCAGATTAAAGCTCAAAGGTACTCGTGACCTGAATTTTTATCAGCCAAGTCAGATTAAACGGGTGAGATTGGTCAAAAGGGCTGATGGCTATTATCTCCAGTTCTGCATTCAAGTAGAGCGAGAGGAAAAGATCGAGCCAACTCATAGAACCATTGGTTTAGATGTTGGATTGGAATCTTTCTACACCGATTCCTTGGGAAATCAGGTTGAAAATCCTCGGTTCTACCGGACTGGTGAACATAAAATAAAACGGGCGCAACGTTTAGTTTCTCGCAAGAGCAAAGACTCTAGCAATAGACGTAAGGCTAGAGTTAAATTAGCTAGAGTTCACCTCAAAATAAGTAGACAACGTAAAGACCATGCCGTAAAGTTGGCACGGTGCGTAATCACATCTAACGATGTTGTCGTCTATGAAGATTTGCGGATCGAGAATCTGGTTAAAAATCATTGTCTTGCTAAGTCAATTAATGACGCTGGATGGTATCAATTTAGAGTTTGGTTAGAGTATTTTGGTCGGGTTTTTGGGCGTATAACTATTCCTGTTAGTCCTGCCTACACGTCCCAAGAATGCTCTAGCTGTGGCTCCATTGTGAAGAAATCGCTGTCTACTCGCACTCATATTTGTCAATGTGGCTGCGTACTAGGTAGAGATCACAACGCTGGTATAAATATCCTTAACTCAGGATTGGGTAAGGCTGGGCAAGCCTTAACCTCAGTGCTGGACACTGGCAACGCTTCTGGAGAATCGACCTCTATCCTGGCTGGTGCAAACTCAGCGAAGGGTAAGTTGGCTCGCTGAGAGAAGAATCCCCCGCATTCATGCGTGGGGAGTGTCAAGCATCAGAAATGTGTGAGGGAGCGTTTAACTGTCTGTTACGGACTTTTGATTTGAGAGTCCGGTCGACATTTTTGCACAAAGGTATATTAAGTGAGCAAATAAGTAAATAAGTAGACGAGTGGGAAAATACACAAATATGTCATTGCGAGTGAAACGTTAGCGAAGTGATCCGAAGGAAAGCAATCGCAGAGGTTCTGACAGCAACACCACTTTACCTAGTTTTACAGCCTAAATAAGGTTTTAAAAATTTTCAGTTTGGCTGTATCAATGCCGCATTCAAGTTTGGAAATTGGAGTTAGGCTTTTCCACTTGCCTTTGCTCGCGGTGAAGATAGCATCGGCTGTTTTTTCGGCATCAATATTTTCAAAGCCTCCTATTTTATTAGTTGATAAGTAATTGAGACGATCGAAAATCTCATCTATTGATGCACGTTTCACACTAACTGCTTCAGGCGGTGGCGGTAGTGGCGGTGGTGGCGATATAGTAAATACTTTAGCAATCCAATCCAATCTCGCCTTAGTCAAACCACATTGTAGCTTAGTCAAAGGGATAAAATCTGACCATTGCTCCCGGTTAGATGCTAAAATTTTATTGGCAGCTTCAACTGGTTTTACTGTCTTCCAATTATGTTCTTGAACTAAGTATTTAAGTACAGCTATAATAGTATCTTTTGATGCTGTACTCAGATTAACTTTGGGATTTGCTTCTCGCGCTAGAATCTTCGCTTGTTCGATATTTGATGGTTTTGGGTCAATTACAATGCACCATACTAGCTCTAATTTAGCTTTTTTAGCTACAGCATAGACAAAGTTATTGCTTACAACTTGATAGTGATAATCGCCTGTTTCTTTGACGACAATCGGAATCCAATTGCGATTACCTGCTTGCAATACGGCTTCGGCGGCTCCGGCAATGATAAACTCTGACTCAGAGCATGGTTCTGTTGACTCAATTTTAGATAACTTCAAGTCCATTAACTTACCGATGTTCTCAGAATTACTCATACAAAAAATACTCCTTCGCTAACTTCAAGTAATATTCAGCGGCTTTTTTGTGTTGCAAAGCCGCTGGTTTTCGAGAAAAAGCAGCGCTTGAAACAACTTCATATTCTGGAATAGTGAATATAGTTGTGTCAGTCACCACTTTTGTATATTTAGGCCAATAATAGGGTAAGACATTAGGATCTAGAATATTATTTCCTCCTTTATTGACTGTAAGAATTGCTTTAATTTCTGCATTTGCTCTTTTGATTGAAGCTTCTGTTTCTTTATGTCTATTGAAAAATATCGGCAAGGCAATGGGACCACCGTCCTGTCTAAGCTTCTTAACTTCAGGTAAGAAGTTTTTAATCACTTTAGCAGCATTTTTTAAAGATGAAAAGTTATTGTGTTCTGTTGGCATGAGAATGACATCGGCAGCTCTTACAGAGCTTTTACTAAAAAAAGTCCAGTTCGTAGGCGCATCAATTAAGATGTAATCATAATGATGAACAAAAATATCGAGCAAATCTCGCAGCCTTGCTGAACCTTTCTCAATTCTTGCTTCATAAGCATAACCCATAAACTTCGACAACCCTGAATCAGACGGGATGACATCAAACATCTTAACTAATTGACCCGCTTTATTATTTAGATTAAATGCTTGAATAGTGTCTTTAACATTCAATGCTGGATCGACCAGGCAATCAGATAGTTTTACTTTTCCCTCCTGCAAGCCTAATGAATCTGTTAAATCTCCTTGTTGTGGATCGAAGTCAACAACAAGCACTTTTTTCTGCTGTTGTCGAAGAATCGCAGCCAAGTTGATTGTAGTTGTAGTTTTTCCCACACCTCCCTTATCATTATAGATGCAAATTGTTAAAGCTTTGGGTTGGTTGTCCAGCAATTTCTTAATTCTAGTAATAATGTCACTGATATTATCTTTGGTTATCCTCATGCAGTTAGTAGCAGGTAGTACGATTTTACCATGTCTGCGGAATAGCTGGATATCTGTTGAGTTAGTGATTATACCCCATTGAGATGTGTCGCACTTAGGAGCCAGAAGATAACCTGTTATCTGTTCTTTAGTTTTTTTGTACATGGGAGTACCTTCTGCTAAATTAATGATTGCCTTTCCTGATACTCTGCCTTTAACTTCCACAACTAAGCTTGGGTTAATCTTAGAAACTGAAAATTTATCACCATCGTGATTCTTTCGAGCCGCAAAATCAGCAGGCCCCTTTCCTGTTTTAAACTGTTGTACCCACTCATCAGAGCTGAATCCAAGTGCATTTAGAAGGAGTTTGACAAATCGATCTTCGACTTCAGGCTCTTCTGCATTATCTGAAATATTATCTAAAACTTGATTCCAGTTGATAGTTGTCATCATTTACACCTAGATACTTAAATACAATTATAAGGCTTGGTTTAAATTTTTGTCATAGTTGGCTACCTTCTGGTATGACTATATGAAAAGTTAATATACTTTTGGATAATCTATATGTTTTTGATTACGCTTGACATTTTAGCAGATAAGTGTAATTTTAGGTAAAAATACACTGAACAGGCGATCGCGCTTTTCTCAACAAATGATAACACCAAATTTTCAAAATGCACAAGAGCGAGAAATGACGCGGATTCCAATTACCATCGAAGGTGATGTCAAAACTCTTTCTCCCGGAGGACATAACGTCTTAATATCAAAGATTGTGAGTGAGTTTGCTGCTCGCTTTACTCCTGCTGGTAAAATGTCATATACTTGTCATGCCAGCGGTTTGGTTTCCCGGAATTGCCGATCGCACTCAGTAAACCAAATCAGTAACTAGCCAAAATATCTTTGTAATGGAAAAAAAGCATAACGCTGGATTGTGGGTATCAATATTATACTTCGCTCAAGGTCTCCCTTACACCGTCGTTAATTTAATGTCGGTGATTTTTTTGAAAGGTATGGGAACCAGCAACGAACTAATCGGATTGACAAGTCTTTTGTCTTTTCCCTGGGTTTTAAAAGGTTTGTGGGGCCCCGTAGTCGATATGTACTCAACTAAGCGCAAATGGATTTTAAACACCGAAATCATTTGCGCTTTTTTGTTTGCTTCCCTAGCCTTTGGTGTACTAATGCCCCAGGCTATCATCATATCAGTAGTCATCCTGACGGCGATCGCCTTTGTTTCAGCTACTCACGATATCGCCATTGATGGATTCTATTTAAACACGCTGAATAAAGACCAACAAGCCTTGTTTGTCGGGGTTCGCAACACGGCTTATAGAGGCGCAGTAATTCTCGGTAGCGGTGTATTGGTTTTCTTCGCCGGTAAACTAGCAGAAAAACATTTAGTTACTGGAACCGGAAGCGATACTAAAACATATCAAGACATTTCCCTATCATTTTTAGGTTCCTCTTTCAAGGTGTCAGCGCTTCAGTATGGATGGGCTACAGCCTTTGGGATTTGTGCCATTATATTTGTGCTGATTTATCTGTTTCAGCGGTGGTATCTGCCCTATCCTAAAAATCATGATATCGAAGTCGGCGCACCTAGGAAAACA
>JAYTZD010000142.1:0-7898 GCA_043742065.1 Oscillatoriales bacterium | reverse complement strand
AAGTACATTTATCGATTTTGTATATAAAAAGACACATTTCATGTTGTCTTTAGGGGAGCATCCCATTTTTGCAAATATATCCGTAGGGGCGAAGCATTACGGCAGTAAGTCTCTGCTTATAACTAATAAATTATCTGCCGTAATGCTTCGCCCCTCCAACATTGGGATGCACCCGTCTTTAGAATTGCATCAGATTGTCAACTTTCATAGGGAAATCATTCCTGTTTTAGTGAACCTCATGACCTTAACTCAGACTAATTCAGATACGACTACCCAAAAAAACCTCTTATCTAGTCCCAATTCTGGGCCAAATCCCTTCCGCATTCACGCCCTTGAGCGCACCGATCACGCAATGCAGGTGTGGCTGTTTTCGGGCTTATTTTGGCTAACAATTGCCATGATTATCGGGATAATTGGAGCAGTAAAACTGTTTTATCCAGAATTCTTGCAAAGCGTTCCAGCCCTTGCCTACGGACGATTGCGTCCAGTTCACGTCAATATCGGTATCTTTGGCTTCATGAGCATGGGATATCTGGGAGCCGCCTTTTATATGGTTCCTCGCCTCACTCAAGCCCCATTGTTTTCAGAAACATTGGGAGCATTGACTGCTTGGGGATGGAATTTTAATTTACTGGGTGGCTGTCTGGCGATTATGCTGGGCTTCAGCAAAGGCAAAGAATATTCAGAGATTCCATTTCCCTTTGATATGGGATTTGGTTTGCTAGAAATTGCGGTTGCAGGTAATATCTTTTCTACCTTCCTGCTGAGGCGCGAACAACGGCTATACGTTTCTTTGTGGTATATTTTATTGGCGATTATTCCATTTCCCATTTACTACACGTTGGGTAATGCGAATCGATTTAGCGGTATCGAAGATGCGATCGTCAATTGGTTCTACAGTCATAATTTGTTCGGCATTTGGTTGACGACATTGGGATTGGCGACACTCTATTATATTGTGCCAAAGCAGGTGAAAAAACCGCTTTATAGCCACACAATTTCCTTTGTTGGTTTCTGGACTTTAGCAGCTTTCTATCCCTGGAATGGCGGGCACCATGTGATTTGGGGGCCTGTGCCAATGTGGGTGATGTCTGCTTCGGTTACGGCTTCGTTGGCGATGTTTGTGCCGGTGTTTGCGACGATCGTCAATTTCGGCGGCACAGCCCTCGGAGCGCTGTCTGTGCTGAAAACAGACGTCAGCTATCGTTTTAGCATTTTGGCGTACTTGGGATATGCTGGCGCGTCTCTGTGGGGGAGCTCCTTGGCGATTATGTCCTTCAATGCCAAAATTCATTTTACCTACATGACGATCGCCCACGTGCACTTAGGATTTCTGGGATTTGGGATCGCTGGATTGGTCGCATTTACCTATTTCTATCTGGAAAAATCCCGCAAATTATCATACTCCCAATCCTTGGCAGAATGGCATTTCTGGCTGACTCTGTTGGGTATCATCGGCTACGTCGCCTCAATGGCTGCGATCGGCTTAATCGAAGGAAACGAATGGGAAATGGGAAATTCTCCCACTGGCACAATGATGCTGCGTACACCCTACAACATTGTTCGTGCCATCAGCGGCGGTATGTTGTTAGTCGGACAAAGCGTGTTTCTTTGGAATATTTGGCAAACCCTGACAACATCCCCAGCAGTTGTTGAAGAATCATTATTACCAGAAAATAGTACATTAGAGGTGGCACAGAAATGAGATACATCCGAGTTTTTCCGATTATTATTGGTTTATCTATCTTATTTGGCTTAGCCTTTAGTGGTTTAGCCGTCGCACCTGCATTTATGTCCTCAATTACTGAACCCAGTGTCGGCTTAGTAGCTTACACACCATCGGAATTAAAAGGGCGACATATTTATACCAGAGAAGGCTGTGTTTACTGCCATTCTCAGCAAGTACGAAGCGTTAAGGCAGATGAGAATTTAGCATCGACGTTCGGGATTTCTAAATCGGGTGATTATTATTACGATCGCCCTCACCTTTTAGGAACCGCCCGCCAAGGCCCGGATTTATCCAATGAAGGGCAGATTTGGAGAAGGGAAATTGGTGAACCTGCACGGGATTATTTGATCGGACACTTTAAGAATCCGCGTGACTATAACCCAATGTCGATCATGCCTGCCTATGATTACCTCTCCAAACAAGAACTATCTGACTTGACTGATTACATCCAGTCTTTAGGGGCTTGGAAGTCACCCGTAGAATCATCGTCGTAGGTTTAACATTATGTTCAATCAATTCATGGTTTCTGCACTTTTGCCACTGCTCGCTGCTGAGGAGAAAATGACTAACGAAACAGTCATGCACAGCAGTTGGTTTGGCGTTGGAGATGGCACTGTGGTAATGTGGTCCCTGGTTTGGGTACTGTTGCCGATTAGCTTGTTTGTGATTTTTGGTTTATTGTGGGCTGCTAAAGCAGGGCAATTTCAAGACATTGATGAAATTGCAAGACGACAGCTTGAGATAGAAGATTAGGAGTGAATTCAGATTATGAAAATTTTAGTCGCCGCTGATATTTCGCCGAGTGCGATCGCCATAGTAGAGTTTTTGCAGGTTTGGTTGAAGGGATCTGAAGTTCGTGCTCAAATGACGATTCTGCACATAACTGAACCAGAGTTAGATTATGCAGAATCGGCTCCCACTCACGAAAATCAATCCAATTCAATGGGTAAGGCAGAACTCAAAGAACTTTTTCATCCCCTAGAATCTCTCTGCGATCTAAACTATGTAATCACGACTGAAGAGTTTGGGGATAGCATTTTGAAGCGCTCTCAGAATGTCGATCTGATTGTGATGGGGCGACGCAAGCGAGATCAGTTACAAGAAATGTTGTTGGGTAGTTTGAGCCAATTTATTCTACACCGTGCCACCTGTCCACTGTTGATTGTTCCAGAACCTGAGCGAGTAGCAATTGCTCAGGTTCCCTCGCCTAATACTGATACTCCGGTAATTTCGGTGGAAGCTTTGGCTAGGCTGAAAGTCCTAATTTGTATTGCGAAAGCAGATGGTATATTAAATGAATCGGAAAAAGTGCAACTCCGCTCTAGCGCACGAGTGTTTGCGAGGGGGATGATGTGGGATCATTTACTAGATCAGTCGATCGATCTATCGGCAGAATTGGCTCTAATTACCACTCCGGTGGAACAGGAACTAACTTACTACACAGCCTATCGTTTGATTGCTGCCAAGGCAGAACCTCATCCGTCTGAAAAGAATATAATTGAGCAAATTAAAGACACTTTCAATTTGGACGCAGCCACGATAGAGCAGTTGCATGAGTTAGTGAATCAAAGCTATACAATTCAAGGAGATAGAACTATTCAACCGATCAAAGATGTTCAGCAACGGACAGAAGTGATCGATCAAAAAATCTTGTATGGTGCGATCGCCACTGCGGTATTGGGAGCGTTTCCATCTCCCTTGCTGAGTACCTATACAGAGTCAGTAGCCCTTGATATTCAGTTCGCTTTAATTTCGGAAGTTGGCGGGCTTTGGGGCTATACGGATCTCGAATCTCAATCGTTATTTGAGGGGATTGTGGGCAGTTTGGGCTTTGTGTCGGCATGGTTGACTGCGATCGACATCGCCAAGTTATTACCGAATCTGGGCACGAATTTAGGGGCATCTGATGCGTTTATGGCAACTTGGGCGATCGGCAAAACGATGAATGCCTACTGTCAGAGCGATCGCAAAATGAGCAATTCAGCAATGCGTCAAATGTTTAAGCAAGCTAGAAAAGAAGGGGAAGCAATCTATCGCAAAAACGAGTGGGCGATTGTAGAGCAGCAAAACACTCACAAACTCCCGATCAAAAAGTTGACCGAGGATATCAGGGCTAAGAAGTTAGGATTGGATGTATATAAACGACTGGTTCGACAACAGTTATTTTCAATTCAAAGGTGATATCAATTCTGGTTGCACTCAGACATGATGAGCGAGGACACGGCACTGCCGTGTCCCTACAATTAATCGCCGTAGGGACACGGCAGTGCCGTGTCCTGATTTTGGGTAACTGACGCACCCTACAACTCCCCGTCGGGCGATCGAAAAAATTAATATTCTGTAGCCTACAATACATTTATTTCCTTAATCATTGTTTACACTTTCCAAGTGTAGATTGTGTACTATTCATAATTCTCCAAAACCCCATATAACTGTATTATTTGGTAAAGTGCAATTTTGCGATCGCCCAAAAGTGAAAAACCGTCAATCAATCGGCACAAAACTTTTGAGCTTACCCAGGGTAAAGATTAGCTACTAAAGACGTGTCCCTACAATGTTATTTTCGGTAGAGACACGGCATTGCCGTCTCCTCTATATCATTTCGGTGGAACCGGAATTGATATTACCAGTAATAAAAATTGTTTGTAGTAAGGACTTTAGTCCTTATTAAAAAACAAGAAAGAGGACAAACATCCTCACTAACAACCGGCTCTTCCTAAGCCGTATTTTTTCAAAACAAATCCTCCCCTAATCAACAACAGAAATAACCATGAGTGGAAACGAATCGCGCGTTCAAGCAATTTCTCAAATCGTCAATCGCCAACTGATGCCAGCCCGGCCTCCCAAGCGACTAGAAGATATGTGGGCAACAGACGTTTTTAGTCTGAGCAAAATGCAAGAAAGTCTGCCCAAAAGCATTTTCAAATCAGTAAAAAATACAGTTCAAACCGGCCAAAAACTCGACGCCTCAGTAGCAGATGTAGTTGCAGTAGCCATGAAAGACTGGGCTATTTCCAAAGGAGCCCTGTACTACGCCCACGTATTCTACCCGCTCACCAACGGCACCGCCGAAAAGCATGACGGCTTCATCTCCGTCCAAGGCGATGGTTCAGTCATCTCAGAATTTGCCGGCAAAGTTCTCGTACAAGGCGAACCCGATGGCTCATCATTCCCCAACGGTGGCATCCGTTCCACCGCCGCCGCTCGTGGATACACAGCCTGGGATGTCACCAGCCCCGCCTATGTCATGGAAACAGACAACGGCATGACATTGTGCATTCCCACAGTTTTCATCTCCTGGACAGGCGAAGCATTAGACAAAAAAACACCGCTTCTACGTTCCATTGCTGCCATGAACAAAGCAGCAACCCGCGTTTTGAAACTATTAGGAAATGCCGAAGTAGCTCCGGTAAATTCCAGTTGCGGTGCCGAACAAGAATACTTCTTGATAGATTCCAATTTTGCCAACAATCGCCCCGACTTAATGTTAGCAGGTCGCACCCTGTTTGGCAAACCTCCAGCAAAAGGTCAGCAATTTGATGACCATTACTTTGGAGCCATTCCAGAGCGCGTCCAAGTCTTCATGCAGGAAGTAGAAGAAAGAATGTACCGCCTGGGCATTCCTGCCAAAACTCGCCACAACGAAGTAGCTCCCGGTCAGTTTGAAATTGCACCATTTTTTGAATCAGCAAACGTCGCCAGCGACCACCAACAATTAACCATGACAATTCTTCGTAATACTGCGAAGAAACACGGTTTTGTTTGTTTGTTGCACGAAAAGCCCTTTGCAGGCATTAACGGTTCCGGCAAGCACGTCAACTGGTCTGTTGGTAATGCTACCCAAGGAAACCTATTAGACCCAGGCGATACACCACACTCCAACGTCCAATTTCTAGTTTTCTGCGGCGCTGTGATTCGCGGAGCTCACAAATACGGCCCCTTGTTGCGCGCGGTAGTTGCGACTGCTAGTAACGACCACCGATTGGGTGCTAATGAAGCTCCACCAGCGATTATCTCTGTCTATTTGGGCTCGCAATTAGAAGATGTCTTCGAGCAAATTAGCAAGGGTGGAGTTAAGGACTCCCAAGGCCGAGGAATTATGAACTTAGGCGTAGAAACACTGCCTACTTTCATCAAGGATGCTGGTGACAGAAACCGGACATCGCCCTTTGCTTTTACTGGCAACCGTTTTGAATTCCGCGCCGTAGGTTCCGGTCAGTCTGTTTCCGGCCCGCTGGTGGCAATGAATACAATTCTGGCAGATTCTTTGGACTGGATTGCTAACAAGTTAGAAAGCGATTTGGCGAAAGGAACTGAACTGAATGCAGCCATTCAAACTGTCCTGAAAGAAGTGATGGACGAGCATGGCGCTGTCGTATTTGGTGGCAATGGCTATTCGGAAGAATGGCACAAAATGGCTGAAGAACGGGGCTTAGCCAACTTGCGGACTACTGCCGATGCTTTGCCTGTTTTGAAAGCAGGATATATTGAAGACTTGTTTGAAAAAACAGGTGTGTTGACTCCTGTTGAATTGGAAAGTCGTTACGATGTCTATGCAGAGCAGTATTTGCTGGCAATTGAAGTCGAAGCAAAACTGGTAGTTAGCATGGCGAAAACGATGATTTATCCAGCAGCGGTCAGTTATTTGTCTGATCTTTCTAGCACGATTGCTGGCTTGAAAGAGATTGGCATTGAACTAGACAAAGAAACTGCCCAAAAGGTAGCCACGCTGGTTAAATCGATGATGGATTGTGCTAGCAAGTTGACTGATGCTTTGAGCAAGCACGATTTTGCTTCCACAGAAGACCATATGCAATATGCTTCGCAAACAATTCGTCCTTTGATGGATGAGGTTCGCCAGTATGCGGATGCTTTGGAAGGTGAAGTGGCTGATGATTTGTGGCCGCTGCCTACTTATCAAGAAATGCTGTTCATTAAGTAATCGCTAACTTGGTTAATTTCCAGTAGGGACACGGCAGTGCCGTGTCCTTTAATATTATGGTTAAAATCGGAATGATTTAACCACAGAGAACGCAGAGAACACAGAGGGAAATAAGAGAGATGAATAATGCTGATGAAGAGCGGATTTGGTATCAACAGCATTTCAACGCTCCGGGCAAACAGGCAAAACTCGCTTCTGGCGCTGCGGAACTTGAGTCGTTGAATTATCTGCTACCAGTGTTACTTGCCCTTGAGCATTCATCACCCAACCTTGAGCCGGAATCACTGCCCTTGGCTGTATTTCTATTTCAGACTTTTTAACTTCTGTTTTCTGACTTTCGCCTCTGGCTGATTCCACCCAGCTAAACTGGGTAGAATCGCTACTAAGCACATCATTCGGGTTCGGAGGTACTCCTCCTTTACCAGTAATAGTAAACTCATTCCCAGCGGTTTGAGTGCAAGGATTAGTCACAATTAACGCAGCCGGATCGACCACATTTTGGGGCAGTTCTACTAACCCTTGAGCGGGATTAATACCAGCAGTGCTAAACGTTACTGCTCCTTGTAACGCCGGGCCAGCCTGTTGAGAAATGGCGGCGATATCGCTAGTGGGAATTAAAGAAGTTGGATTCACTTGTAAGGCTGAGAATTCAGCATCAGTCAGTCCTAAACTGCTTCTAGCTTGATCGCGATTAATGCTCGTAAAACCAAATATATTCGGTACATTCACCGCAACTTGTCCGCCCCTGGCTGTGCGAGCATTGGCGGTGATATCGCTATTTTCGCGTGGTAAAGCGACCAAAATATCGCTATTAATTCTGATATTTCCACCGTCAGAAATACCTGCATCGGTGGTAATTCTGCTATTGCGCCGTAATTGAATGGATCGCGATCGCAGATTAATATTTGCCCCAGTACCAGATACAGTTGTACCATCAATGCTGGCTTTGTTATCAAGGGCGATCGAGTTAGCTACAACGTTAATATTGCCAGCCCTACCTGTTCCTGAAGATTGAACATTAACCACTGCACTATCCCGAAGGATCAATTGACTAGCATTCAAATTCAACGAGCCTGCATTTCCCCTAGCAGTGGAATTGACAGCATTAAACGCCCTACCAGCCGAGGCCTCAATTGCACTCCTCAACCGACTGTTACTCCCAATACCTTGCACTTCTAAGCGATCGGCATTAATTGTAATATCTCCGGCATCTGCTATACCCAGAGA
>JAYTZD010000141.1:0-17326 GCA_043742065.1 Oscillatoriales bacterium | reverse complement strand
TATTTGCGGAATCTCAATATCCAAAATTGGTTGACTCACCTCCACCTTAAACTGATAGGCAATTTGAGAATTAATCCACTGGATTTGAGTTAAGATATATTGAATTTGATTGCGGTTGAAAATCTGATGATATTTGTGAATTTTAGTGCTTTGGACATCTCTAGTAATTCCTTGATGCCAAGGTAAATTCAAACTCAAATTAGCTGCTTTTGCTTTATAATTAATCAGCATTGCAGTATCATACTCAATTCCAATAAAATCACAAATACCTCCTAGAACTAAATTTTTATTGTCAATAAGTTCCTCGTATTTAACAAACATATGACGAGACTTATTAACATATTTATGGCTAGTTAATACTGCATCTTTCCAGCGTTCAATACAGTGTTCTAAATCCCAAATACCGCCCCACAAATTGCTAAAAGTTCTCGTAGCCTCATACATAGAAGCTATGGTGTCCATACCATTTCGTAAAATATGGATAAACTTAGCATCCGGTACCAGACGCTGAATATCCTCAATAAAATATATATGTTCCGGTGTTTTTTCCAGCCAGATACTTTTATTTTCTTCTACAGCCAAACCATCTAAAATCCTGACAAACCAACTAGCTTTATTGGCCACAGTTTGGTTGTCATCAAAATCATTCAATAACTCAGGGCGACTAATCTCATCTCTAAAAAAACTTTCCAGTCTAGTTGATAAATTTGCGGTCAATTTCTTCTCCAGCAAATAGTGAAAAAACTTAGATTCAGGAAAAGAAATAATTTCTGGATGGGCTGCTAACAAACTCTGAAGAATCGTCGTACCGCTTCTCGGAGCTCCAACTAAAAATATCCGTTTCATTTGTTTACTGAATAAATTGTTTATGAGTAAGAGTTTTTAACCACAGAGAGCGCAGAGGACACAGAGGGAGAGAAGAAAGAGGGAGAGAAGAAAAAAGTATGATTCATGCTTCTCTCTGCGCTCTCTGTGGCCTCTGCGGTTAAAAACTCTTGTCCTAACTCCAGGTAAAATCCTCTTTCAATAACTCAGAAAGTTCCCGATTATAAGGTTCAAAATAACCGATCAACTCTTGTTCAATCGCCTCCGGCATTTTACTATAATCCTCAACACTATTAACCTCATATTCTTTAACTGTTCTAGCGCTAATATCCAAGAAATCTAACACCTGAGAAAACACCTTCCCCGGATTTTCTTGGAAATCTTCACTCTTCAAAATCAGCAACTGTTCCCTTGGGAAATAATCGAGCCAATTCTTGATTTGTTCTACATAAATTCCCCGTGACAAATAGGAATAATGCTGGTGATTAAAGCTGTAATAACCATCATCAGAGCGAATTTTATCTGTTTCACCTTTTAGTCGATCGCTCTCAGATGCGATCGCCTTTTCAAATTCCAACTTTTCACAACCGATCGCCACTTCTAAATTATAGTGCAACCAAGCTCGTTTCACCGGATTTCGCAGCATTATAATCAGCTTAACATCCGGGAAACACTTGTAAACCCGTTCCGCCACCAAAGGATGATAGATATAGTAAGCAGTCATCTCCCCCAGCAACACTTTGTCACCAGCTACACTCCGCGTCAACTGCTTGCTATACCACTCAACTCCTCGGTCAAAATTTAATTCAAAAAAGTGGACATCTCTGACTCCTTCTTTAATAATTTGCAGGTGATTTTCTAGATATCCATACAAAGCTTCCGCGCTGCACTTTTGAGCACCAAGCATTAAAAAATCAGGTTTATTCTTGGTTTTTAACTGAGTCGAAATCTTGGCATAGCTGGGGTTATTTTTATTCAAAGCGTGAGTTATTTTAGGTTGTTCTGGTAAATCCAGTAACTCCATTTTGCCTTGAAATTCCCAGCGATAGGGCGGACAAAGAATCGTCTTTTGGTGTACAGTCGATCGCACATATAGCGGATAAACGTGCCAGTGATAGTCGTAAGCATAGGCCCAACTCTTATCGTAAACCCCAGCATTCACATAATACTGACCATTTCCCAAATCTAACCGATCCAAATGTAGCCTAATTTTGCCATCACCTTTAGCGAGGGGAACCAATCGACCCATTTGATTCGTATTGGTGTCGAAACAATTTTGCCCATCTTCCCGGCTAATTGTCACCCCAAAAATAGCAGCAGAAATCTGCTTATGTACTGAATAATGAATCTCTATGGTAACAGAATCACCGCTGTCAATTTCCTCATCAGGTAACACTTTGACATCGGTAATTTCTACTTCCAAAGAACCGAAGCGATTTTCATTGACTCGCAATTCCGAACCCGTACTGGTAACTTCAGGAGGACGCATGGGAGTGCGTTTTTCTGTGGATGATCGCATTTCCGACAAATATTGACCAGCCACCACTTCCGGTTCCCCGTAAGCCATGATTGTACCTTCCCGCAGCCACAAAGCCCGATCGCACAATTTCTGAATTTGTCCAGCATTGTGAGAAATCAAAACAATCGCACAACCTTTAGTCTTAAACTCAGTTATCTTATTCAAACATTTAGCTTGAAAAGCCACATCACCAACCGACAAATGCTCATCAACTAACAGCACTTCCGGATCAGTATGAATCGCCACCGAAAAAGCCAGCCGCATTTGCATCCCCGTACTATAAGTCCGCATCGGGCTGTCAATAAATTGTTCCAACTCGGCAAATTGAACAATATCATCAAATCGGCGCGCTGCTTCCCGACGAGTCAAACCGGCCACCACCGCACCGACAAACACATTTTCTCGTCCAGTTAAATCCGAGTGAAAACCTGCACCCAAATCCAACAAACCGCCAATTTTACCATTAACTTGAATAGTGCCTTCTTCCGCGCGGCCAATGCCACCAACAAGTTGTAACAGTGTCGATTTTCCCGCGCCATTCTTGCCGAGAATTCCCAGCATTTCCCCAGGAGAAACACTAAAACTGATATCCCGCAGCGCCCAGAAATGAGCTTGCGGTTTCATCCGCCACCATCCCGACAAAGCCGCCTCCATAATCGTAAAAGGTCGATCGGCACTGTAGCGATTAAAACGTTTCCCCAAACCTTTGACAACAATAGCTTGACGCATTACAACTCCTCCACGAAATGATCGCTTTGCCGTCTAAAAATCCCCAGTCCGATCGGCAATAAAACTGCTACAATCAAACTTACAGTTAATAATGATTGCCAGTCCGGCTGCGTACCTTTCAAAAGTATGGCGCGGTAAGCTTCAATCAGTAGCACCATCGGATTAAATTGATAGAAAGGCAGAAATTCCTTGGGTATACTGTCGAGGTTGTAGAAAATCGGAGTTAGATAAAAAAGCATCTGCAAAACTACGCCCAAAGTGTGCTGAGTATCCCGAAAAGTAACGTTCATGGCGGCGAGGGGATAAGCAAAACTCACTGTCAAAAAAAATTGAATCAACATCAACACTGGCATATACAGCAGCACCGCATTCGGCTGAATACCATCAATTGCCAGAAAGATAATTAGCACCGGTAGTGCTAGCAAAAAATGAATTAATCCAGTAGTTGTTGTCACCACAGGCAAAATTGCGATCGGAAAGTTTGGCTGTCGAATTAAAGCCCGGTTGCTAGTAATTAGTGCCGTCGCTTGAAATAGCGCCGTCTGAGTCCAATTCCAAATTAATAAACCGCTAAAAGCAAAGGAAGAAAACTGCGGAACATTCACCGGAATTACTGTTTTAAACACAAAAGAAAATACCGCCAACTGCAATAGCGGATTGATCAAAGTCCAAGCAATCCCCAGAGTCGATCGCTTGTAAAGTAGTTTCATGTCGCGATCGACCAACTCCCGCAGCAAATCGAACAAATGAGCCATTCTGCGCCCGTAAACCAGCCTTTGAGAACTTCTCACCGCACACCCCCGACAACTTGCTGCGCTGGGGGCTGCGGCTGCTCTTGGGGCTCCAGATCAGCTAACTGCTGCGCCTGCAACTGCGCTTTTCTGTAAGCAAAAAAACTGTCTAGAGCTCCCAGCAACTCGCTGACTACCAACTTGCGCGGCAGCCAACCCGGAGCCCCCAAGCGACGCACCAGCCACCAACCGAACCAATTAAAGATGGCAAATTTCAAAATTTCCAGACGCGGCACAGTGCGGTTGCGATCGCACGTCAGTAAAAAAGCCCCAAAACCGCGCCCGTTATCCTCCAACTGCTTGCTCAAAGCCTTGTCGCTGCGCCGGTGCAAGTGCCACACAAAAGCGCTCGGCTCATAAAAAGTGGCGTATCCCTTCGCCAGAATCCGATGAAACATCTCAATATCTCCACCACCGCGAGTCGCAGTGCCCACATCGAGAGCAACGTCAAAATTACCAACTTCCGCGAAAACTTGCCGCCGGAAAGCCATATTCGCGCCCACGCCGTAATCGCTCGCCCACAGCAACTGCTTCACAGAAAGCTCGCTACCGTTGAATTTGCGGCTGTCGAGGTGTTGCAGCATTCCGCCGTAGATCAGTTCAAATTGCTGTTGCGCCACGGTTTCCAGTTCGGCGGCCGCCACTAAACCGCTCACTGCCATAATTTCCTCTTCTGCAAAACCCGCAGCAATACCCCGCAGCCAACCGCGATCGGGCCGCACGTCATCGTCAGTAAAAGCAATAATCTCATGCCGCGCTTCAGCGATCCCGCGATTGCGCGCCCAGTCCAATCCTGGCCGTTCTTCTTTGACGTAGCGTACGGGCAATGCCGCGACTAATTCAGCGGTGCTGGTGTTTGCAGGAGCGTTGTCTATAACGATAATTTCGCGGTGGGGATAGTCGATGGCAAGAATTGCTTCCAGAGCGCCTTTGAGCAAATCTGTGCGATCGCGCGTGCATATGACAACACTAATCGGCGGCAAGTGGCGATCCGCTACTGCTTCAGAAACAGCGCCGAACTCCTCTCTTAAAGTCGATCGCACCAACTCTTTGCCTAACTGATCCACAATTGTTTGTCGCACTCGATCGGCGGAAATTGTTTGTTCCCAGGGATTGTTACTAACATAAGCCCAGCCCCGAGGCCGTCCCCGGTAGCAAACTAAAATGCGAACTCCTTCGTATAGTTCGAGTTGCCGAATCGGATTAATCTCTTCGGTAAACTCAATTTCCATCACTTTTATTGCCATAACTTGCTCCTAAAAATTTTGCAGCGGGAACTCGATAAAAAGTTTTGAGTTTTGACTATTAAGTTGGGGATTGCACTGTTTATTCGCACTCTACCTACTCAGTCATTAATTGCTCGTAATTTTCCAAAGCAACTATTGGCTTTTCCTCAATCTTTTCAGCAGTACGGGGCATACCGTTAGCCCCGATCGCCCGAGCTAGGGGTTCGGCAAAGTAAAGCGCCAGAATCGAGCGCAAGTGAGATCCCCGCAGCGGTTCCATCCCCACTTGCGGAAAAATGTGGCCGACTGTCAGTTGGTCGTAATACAAGTAAACCCCAGCCGGTCGTTCTGCGTCCAGCAGATGTTCTGCCACTTCCCAACCTTGGTGCAAATCGATATTAATTTCATGTCGGCCCAAATCAGTACGGGCCGGGCCTCCTTGCATAAAACTAGAAATTGCCGAGCGACTTTTGAGCTCATCAATCACACCCCGCAAATACCAATAACCGCGCAACTTTGCCCGCAACCACCGCCAAGTTCCCCGCATCCCCAAGCTTTCGAGCAAATCTAGGGATTTCGTGACTCCCACAGCCAGCCAATCCACAACCGCCGGCGAGAAAAACGCGATCGCCACCAAAATCTTGTCTATCCAAGAATAAGGAAATTCGTAGTCTTTTATGTGCAGCGTCGGCCTGAGTTCCGGGTGTCGCTGACCAATCAAAACATCCGAGCGCCCTTCCTGACGAGAGCGGCGAAAAGAGCGATCGAGATTGTTGGTTTCGTGTTCGTAATGATAGCCCAGTGCGTCCGGAGCCAAAACAAAAGGCACATCAGCTTTCAGCAAGCGCAGCCCAAACTCGTAATCCTCCCCGCCGCAGTTCCCAAAAGCCGAATCGAAACCATCGAGACGAGCAAACAGTTCTGCATCCAGAGAAAGGTTGCCGCTGAGCAAATCTTGGTAGTTGAAACGGTGATCCGAGCGGCTCATCTGATAAAACTTGTCTTCCCACCACGAGCGCACTTCCACGTCAAAAAATCTAGTTCCTCCCTGCAACTTTGGCGGATAGGGGCCCATAACAGCCGAGCCCGGACGCAAAGAGTGAGCGCGCGCGTGGCTTTCCACCAGCAGCGGCATTGCTTCAATGTCATCATCTAGAAATAACAGCAATTCTCCGGTAGCAGCCGCTGCTCCGGTGTTGCGGGCGATGGCAGCGCTCCGGCAATTTACCTCGATCGCCTGCAATTTAAACGGAGCTTTGTAGTCTTGTAACATTGCCAAAGTATCGTCTATGCAGCTATCTGCCACTACAATAACTTCCATCAGATCGATCGGATAAGTCTGCGAGTGCAAAGCTTCCATTGCCCGCCGAAGCGAAAAACTTCGATTGTGGCTGGGAATAATTATGCTAACAGTTGAATTTTCTCTATTCATATTAGATTGGTAATTGGTAAGTGGAGCATTTAAACTACTAACGATCCAGGTAGGGTGCGTCATTCGCGAACACGCTCCGCTTACATGGGAAACACTTTCTTATCTGACGCACCTTACAATCGTCTTTTAAATGCCGAACAGCTTAATGACTAATGACTAATCCAAAAAACTTAGACCTTAGTTTAATTTTCCAGATTCAATTGTGGAGTAAATCTCAAATCTCCAATCTCAAATTAATTAACTTCCCCTTTAACTTCCTGCAACCGCTTGCGAGAATAAAAATAAGCCATCGGCCCGTTCATGCATCCCCGCAGTTGAGCTAAAAGTAAATCACTAGGAATACAGCCCGGTTGCTTTCGCACTGAAGCAAATAATTCAGGAATTTGCTTATACCGCAGCCATCCCCAAGCTAATAGAGGCACACTAAATTCTCTGTTGACCACAAACATCTGCGTCCAGAAAGCATAGATTCCGATTCCGTAGCCTTGGAGCGTTTTTTGCAATTCTTCCCAAGTGCGCCGGTGGCGGTGCCAACTCAAGGCTCTCGGCTCGTAGACGATGCGGTAGCCCGATCGCAAAATGCGGGCAAACTGTTCGCAGTCAGAACCGCCGACAGTGGGCGTTCCCGCCCCCAAAGCCTCGTCAAACCAGCCGATACAGTCGATCGCACTTTTCCGCAAAGCCATACTCGCCGAAACCCCCACTGGACCTACAATCAGCGGATTGCAGTACGCCCCGTCAAAAACTCGGCGCTCGAAGCCCCGCCCGTGGGGGCTATAGCGCTCGAACCATTCTTGCGCTTCGGTTTCCAGTTCCAAGGGCATCACCAGCCCCGTAACGCACATAACTCGCGGATCGCTAAAATTCCACAACAGCGATCGCAGCCAGTTCTGATCCGGGGCCGCATCGTCATCTGTAAACGCTACGAATTCGTGTTTAGCTTCGCGTAAAGCGGCGTTGCGGGCCGCGCTCTCGCCCGGTAAGTCTTCGCGCACATAGCGGACTTTTGGGTAACTTTTGACCAATTCACTGCTGGCGTCGGTAGCCGGACAATTGTCAATTACCAGGTATTCCTGACCGTCATCCGGCATCAGCATCAGCGCGTCGAGACAGCGCCGCAAATCTTCCGGTCGATCGCGCGTGCAAACCGCTACAGTGGCGATCGGCACTGCCTGCACGGGCCCGCGTTCGTCCCATGCTAGGGCTTCGTAGAACCAATTTTTCCACAAGTTATCACCCGTAGCGTCCATCAGTATTTCCCGTAATTCGTCACCACAAATGCGACCTCCGACTACGGTAACAGTCGCTTGACCGATCGGCTTTCCGTGCAGTCTAATTAAAATCAGGGCTTTGCTGTAACGTTCCTCAACCGCAATTTCTGGCGGCAGTTTGGAGATTTCCAGGTCAAGAATAGCTGTTGCCATGAGTTATGAGATTGTAGATTGTAGATTGTAGATTTTAGGTTGCAAAAAACTCATAGATACTCAGTATTTTAGCGGATGTATTTTAGCCAAAATTGTTGTATCGGATAGCAACTTATCAATGGCATACTTGCTGCTCGTCGCTCGCGAATCAAATATAAAGCCTCATTTTTATGATTGCTGTTATTTATTTTTACTTTCGATTACCCACCAATGTCAAGTTTTTTTCAGATAATTTTTACCGCCGAAGATGACCAAGAATTTCAAAGGTGGTACAAGCCCCCGCATTTATCCGTGGGGTTAATCTAAAATCTAAAATCTAAAATCTAAAATCGATTGACTTTTTCCTTAATTTCTTGCAACCGCTTCCTTGACGCAAAATAAGCCATCGGCCCCCTAATGCAGCCCCGCAACCCGGCCAACAGCAAATCACTAGGGATAGAATCCGGTTGCTTTCGCACTGAAGCAATTAATTCGGGAATTTGCTTATACCACAGCCATTCCCAAGCTAACAGAGGCACGCTAAATTCTCTGTTGACCACAAATATCCGAGTCCAGAAAGCATAAACTCCGATTCCATAGCCTTGGAGCGTTTTTTGCAATTCTTCCCAGGTGCGGCGGTGGCAGTGCCAACTCAAAGCTCTCGGCTCGTAGACGATGCAGTAGCCTGCGCGCAAAATCCGAGCAAACAGTTCGCAGTCTTCCCCGCCGACAGTGGGCGTTCCCGCCCCCAAAGCTTCGTCAAACAGGCCAATGGAGTCGATCAAACTTTTCCGCAAAGCCATACTCGCCGAAACCCCCACCGGAGAGACGATCAGCGGGTTGCACTGCGCCCCGTCAAAAACTCGGCGATAGAAGCCCCGCCCGTGGGGGCTGTAGCTCTCAAACCATTCTTGCGCTTCCGTTTCGAGTTCCAAGGGCATGATTAGCCCCGTGACGCACATAACTCGCGGATCGCTGAAATTTTGCAACAGCGATCGCAGCCAATTCGGATCGGGGGCCGCATCATCATCTGTAAACGCTACGAATTCGTGTTTAGCTTCGCGTAAAGCGGCGTTGCGGGCGGCGCTGGAGCCTGGTACATCTTCGCGCACATAGCGGACTGTTGGGTATTTTTTGACCAATTCACTGCTGGCGTCGGTAGCCGGACAATTGTCAATTACTAAGTATTCCTGGCCGTCATCTGGCATCACCATCAGCGCGTCGAGACAGCGCCCCAAATCTTCCGGGCGATCGCGCGTGCAAACCGCTACTGTGGCGATCGGCATTGCCTGCACGGGCCCGCGTTCGTCCCATTCCAGGGCTTCGTAGAGCCAAATTTTCCACAAGTTGTCACCAGCAGCATTCCTCAGTGTTTCCCGCAATTCGTCAGCGACAATGCGGCCTCCGACTACTGGCAAAAGAGCTTGACCGATCGGTTTTCCGTGCAGTCTAATTAAAATCAAGACTTTGCTGTAACGATCCTCAACCGTAATTTCTGGCGGGAGTGTGTAGAGTTCCAGGTCGAGAATAGCTGTTGCCATATTATTAAATGAGCAAGTTTTAGAGTGAATCAGAGTTGAGATTTCAGATTTAACAATTACAAATAAATACTCCGTGTTTTCCCGTATTTCAACCAATTTATTGTTACTGACTACACTCTAGAAGATCGCCACTTAATCAATGCAATTATTGCCGATCGCGCCTTCAAGGTTAAGCATAGATTTTGTGATTGGTTTTATTCATTTTTACGTTCAATTGCCCTCTACTGTCAAGTCGAATCAGGAGACGGCAGTGCCGTGTCCCTACAATTAATCCCGCGATAGAATCAGGAGACGGCAGTGCCGTGTCCCTACAATTAATCCCGCGATAGTTATAGCCTTTCTCAATAAAAGCCCATCTCCCCATCTCCCCATCTCCCCCTCTCCCCCTCTCCCAATGCCCAATGCCCGATGCCCCATGCCCAATGTCCGATGCCCAATGCCCTATATTGCAAACATTTTCACTCGATCGCATCAAAAAGTCATAACAAGCGGTTAAAATCTCGTGATACTGCAAATTGCGCGCAAAACAGGGATCTCACCGCAGTGATGGAACTTGATTGTTTACCGTATGGCGCCGGTCACGCCAATGAAGGAGTCTGTCTGTTAGTGCGAATGGGGCCGCACCGGATTTTACTCGACTGCGGTATTCAAGATATCGCACCACTGTCAACAGGTCTCGATCGCCCAATGCCAGCCGATTTAGTCCTGTGTACCCATGCCCATTCCGACCACGCCAGAGGTTTGCTAGCACTTCACCAATCTTTCCCGCAGTTGCCCATTTACGCTAGCGTCGTCACAACACAACTACTACCCCTCAACTGGTCACAACAGGGACAGTCATCAGAGTTGCGGTTCTGTCAATCACTACCTTGGCAGTCGCCAGTCGAACTGCGGCGGGGACTGAGCGTCCAGTTATTCCCCTCTGGACACTTGCCCGGAGGGGCCGCTGTACTACTGACCTATACAGCGCCCCACCGCACCTACAGCCTCGTTTATACTGGCGATTTCTTTCTGTCCAATTCTCGCTTAGTGGAAGGCTTGCCCCTCGGAGAACTCAGGGGACTCAAACCAGATGTACTAATTTTGGAAGGCAGTTATGGCACTGCACGTCACCCTCACCGCCGACAACTAGAAAATCAATTAGCAGAACGAATTCACCGGGCGATCGCCGATGGATACTCCGTACTGTTGCCCACACCGGCACTTGGTTTGGGTCAAGAACTGTTAATGTTACTCCGCAGCCACCACTTTTTCACAGGCCGCGACTTAGATATTTGGGTCGATGGCGTTGTGGCTGATGGGTGCGACGCTTATCTGGAATTGCTGCCACAATTTCCCACTGCTGTCCAAAATTTTGCTCTACACCAACCTTTATTTTGGGATGAAAGGGTCAAACCTCGCGTGCGCCGCCCCGATCCCGAACAGCCACTATTGTTGGGCCAAGCCCCGTGTATTGTAATTACTGATGAAACTGCTGATTTGAATTTGTACCTGGGCGATCGCACAAATCCTTGGATTGTACTCGCACCTCAAAAACCCGGATATCCTGTCCCAGAATCTCTTCGTAAATTACAGAAATCAGGAGTCCAACTCGTCGAAACTTACTTGCTATCGGAACACTGCGACGGGCCGGGAACTACACAGCTAATTCACAATTTGCGTCCCCAGCACGTAATTTTAGTCCACGGTTCCCCCGCATATTTGGCGGACTTGGCTAATTTGGATGAGTTGCGAAACCGCTACCAGTTGCACACTCCAGCCACCGGAACCGTCGTCGATTTGCCGATCGGGGAAATATTTTTGCAACCTGCGATCGCCGAAACTCATTATGAGGGAGAACTCAGCGATTTGGGAACGGAAGTCGCGATCAGTTTGCCACACCCGATTACAGACGATCCCCGTTGGATGGGTTTTGCTGATACCGGGTTGGTAGAAGCTCGATGGCAAGGTGAAGAACTTGTGTTGCGAGGGATTTCCCAGCGAGAATTGCTTTTTCAAGGAGGCGATCGATCTCGCACAGTCAACATCGAATGCTGTGCTAACTGCCAACACTACCGTGGCCAGCGCTGTTGGAATCAGTTATCTCCTTTGTTTGGATTTAAAGTCACTCCCGATGGCTACTGTCCCGTCTTTGACTCCATACCGGATGCAGAAATCTTCTCCTTTGAAGAAACCGACAGCTAACATCAATTCCGGTGTAACCGGAATGATGTAGAGGAGACGGCAGTGCCGTGTCCCTACCCAAAATAACTTTGTAGGGACACGGCACTGCCGTCTCCTTATTTCGGCTAATAATTCCGATGCAACCGGAAACGACATAACAGATTTGGGATTTCAGTCTATTCAAAAAAAGCACACAAAAAAGGGAGAAAAGTGATCTTCTCATCTCCCAATTTTTATTTGTCCAGTAGACAAAAGTTCAAAACTAATCCAAACCAGAGTCCGGGTAGTGATTGCGAATCTGTTCTGCTTCTGGACAATCGTCAGAAACTAAGGGCTCGCAAGTTCTCGATATCGAAGCCAACTTTTGGGACACAGAACCAATACTCTCTAGACGCACCATTTCTTCCCAAGAGCTGAGTTCGTCTTCTTCGTCCGTTTCGTAGCGCAGCGTGACTAGATCCCCTTCAATATCTAGGATACGAGCGCGCTCTATCCAACGTTGCTGATCTCGAAGAAAAATAGAAACCTCACGACCATCACAACAGAGTTGATAGATTTTGCGCTGTAGCATTTGTCAGTTCTCCTGCGCAGTGTAATTTGTTCAAAAAGATTGCCTGTTTACAGTAACGTACTTTGGGCTTTACATCGGAAGGCACAGTCTTATAGACTAGCCAGCTTCACGTTTTCCAAAACTTTGAAACCGATGGGAACTACCAAATAAGATTATACCACTAAATCTACCTACTATGCCATTTGTCTTGTCGCACATTGTGCATTGGCTAAATTGTCTGTATTGACATTTTGGGCAAAATAGACCGGAAAATCATGAATAAAGTTGCGATCGATCCAAAGCGACAGTCAAACAGCGACAATAGAAACAAACTCTGCAAGAAAATCTTGATCGCCCGATCGCCGATTTTGGGGCTAATGATTTGACTCCCAACCAAAAACAATCATTAAATTTAACAGATTGTGATGGAAGTCACTGACAGTAGGGGGTCACTAAATGTAGAAAATGGTGGCGACCAATAAGTAGCTTCAAAGCGGGCAGCGGAATCTGTGGCGGTTAAGCTAAGAAAATTGCAGTTCCGTTCAAAACAAATTGAAGTAAACGCAAGTCTTGCGTGTTAAGGAGGCTAATTAATGGTATACGCAGAAAATTGGTCGCAGCCGTCTATTTTGGATCTAGCGCGATCGGGCAACTTTCAAGCCCTAAATTATTGGATTGACAGCCTGCTCCGACCACAAGGGATTTATGCCCGCGTAGAAGAAGCTCAGGCTGGATGCGTGCAAATCTTGGTAGAATTCCAGCGCGACTTTGCCTCAGATACCACCTTACTGGGGAGCACTCTGCGGGAGGGCGTAGTCAAATTTATTTGTCACCAACTCTGGAGACTAAACTCGCCAGCAGTAGAAGGAGTGAGAATTCACGCCCGTTTAGCCGGAGAACCAGAGATTCTATGGAAACAATCAGTACGCATTGTCACTCCAGCCAATCGCGATCGGCGACGTTACCGTTCCCCACTCGCGATCGATTGGGTTAAATTTAAAACCTATCGTTCCCTATTACTAATCGGTTCATCACTGGCTTCATTTGTTCTGGGTTGTTGGGTGACATACCAGGAGGCTTCGATTCTGCGGTCATTCCCGATCGCCTCCGGGCAGCACCAAGCTGCATTAATATCCGGGCCACCTCCAAAACGTGCGGATACCGTGCAAGCAGCTCTAGAAACATTACCAGTAGTACAGCAAAAACAAGTTGCCAATCCTTACGATCCAACTGTCACCTTGATGTTCGGTGGGAATCTGAATCTATTGGATGCGTTTTCCAAAGTGGCAGACAGAGGTTACGATTGGGCATTCGCCAACATGGAAGAATATCGCAAAGCAGATGTGGCGATGGTTAACCTCGAAAATCCCCTAACTCGCTCTACCTTGGCTAAAACTAAAAAACCATTAAATTTTAAAGCCGATCCAGAATTGGTCAAAGTATTAACAGCAGGAGGAGTGGATATTGTCAATCTGGCAAATAACCACGCTATGAACTACGAGGAACCCGGACTTGTGGAAACTATAAATACTCTAAATAATGCTGGAATTCAGAGTGTGGGAGCCGGTCGAGATATCAAAGAAGCTAGGCGTCCAGATATTATTGAAGTTAAAGGTCAGCGGATCGCGTATCTTGGTTATTACGATTCTGACCTCCACGCTGCCGAGAATGGGAAAGCGGGGACTAACCCTCGCCGCAACAACCGCGTAGCCGAGGATATTCGAGCTCTTAAGGGTCAGGTAGACTGGATTATTGTGAATTATCACTGGGGAGTAGAATTGGCAGATTATCCAGGAGATTGGCAAATAGATTTGGCTCGGTTTACGATCGACCAAGGAGCTGATTTGGTGGTGGGACATCACCCCCACGTTCTGCAAGGTGCCGAAGTTTACAAAGGCCGACCGATAGTTTACTCCCTGGGAAATTTTATCTTCGGTGGCAATGCTCGCAGCGATTATGACACAGCCGTGCTGAAAGTCTCGCTCAAAGATAGAAATATGAAAGTAGAATTTTTGCCAGTGGAGGTAAAAAAGTTTCAGCCGAAGGTGGTGAAAGGAGCAGCGGGCGATCGCATCCTCAAGCGCGTCGAGCAGATTTCTAGTATTTTTGACAAGCCAATGGGATCGCAAATAGTTCTCGAAGCCCCATTATCGGCAGGTCAAAAAGTTCCGAATTCCCAATTACCAGGAGCAACAAAAAACGGTACACAACAACCCCAGCCCAATTCCCCATTTCTAGGAGGTGAAACTAATACGCAAGAGCAACTCAAACCAAATCCCAATTTGCCAGGTTTGCCCGCTGCACCCAAACAGCAGGAAAATTCGTCATTTTTGAAGAACGGAAATTTGCCCGCTGCTGAGTCAAGCCCGCCTCCAACTAAAGATTTGCCATCGCGCCTCTACCGAGGTCAAAATCCCAAACCTAGCAGGGAATCAGATCCATTTACCAAAGAGCCATTCATCAAAGAACCGTTCATTTCGCCTCCATCTCCCAATTCGGGAACGGTGCTAAGCCCCCAAAGCTATCTGGCCCCAACTCAATCTCCATCCTTCAAAGTCTCTCTCAAAAAACCGACTCCCAGAGCGCTGATGCCAATTACCAAAGTATCCAGCGACTACAAGCCGATCGCCCTGCCTCCTCTATCTGCAAAGATAGGTTAGCCAGCAGCCAGGAATACTATAAAGCCGTCCTAAAAGGACGGGGTTTCAACCCATTTTTATGATGACAAGTCAGTTTGTGATCGCGATCGAGCAAAAGCAGTACAAAACCTACGTCCTGTCCGACAAAACCGCTAACTCCATTCTAGAAGTTGTGCCGGAACGAGGCGGTATTGCCACTAGCTGGCTGGTTGAAGGCCAAGAAATCTTCTATTTAAATGCCGAACGGTTCACGAATCCCGATTTGACTGTACGCGGTGGAGTGCCAATTCTGTTCCCGATTTGTGGCAATCTCCCCGACGATACTTATACACACAAGGGAGAGGAGTGGAAACTCAAACAGCATGGCTTTGCTCGCGATTTGCCTTGGACAGTAGGCGAACAAGTTACGAAGGGAAACGCGGCTATTACCCTGATCCTCGACAGCAACGAAAAGACTCTGGCTGTTTATCCCTTTGATTTCCAACTCGCCTTTACTTATCAAATTAAAGGCAATTCTTTGGAAATTTTTCAGCGATACACCAATCTGTCTGACCAACCGATGCCGTTTTCTAGTGGCTTCCACCCTTACTTTTTAGCGCCGGACAAGTCCAAGCTGCGCTTTGAAATTCCGGGGATGCAGTACAGAGACCAAAATACTCACTCCAAAGGTTATTTCACCGGGGTTTTTGACCCGACGCTGGATGAAATTGATGTTTCCTTTGATGAGCTGACCGGTCTTGCTGCTACGGTAACAGACTCGTCGCGCGACTTGCGCCTCACCCTCAGCTACAACTCTAGTTATGGCAAGTTAGTTTTCTGGACGCTCAAGGGCAAGGATTTTTATTGTTTGGAACCTTGGACTGCTCCTCGGAATGCCCTAAACACAGGTGCACACTTGATTTATTTGCAGCCGGGAGCGACTTGCGAGATGGTGGTGCGGATGACGGCAAGTTTTTTGTAAAAAAGACTTGCTATTTAAATAGATGGGTGCTACTATCGATGAATGTGCGCGGTGACAATGTTTTCGCGGGTCGCTAGCTCAGCGGTAGAGCATTCGGCTTTTAACCGATTGGTCTCGGGTTCAAATCCCGGGCGACCCATAAATTAAAATAAAACTACAAATATTGAGTTCAGAGTTCAAACCTCTAAGCTCAATATTTTAGTATTTTGAATTTTCAATTTAAATGTGGAAACATCCTGCGCGATCGGTGGCAAATTGTCTTAAGATTGTCCTAAGAATTGAAATTGTCCAAAATCTGCTGTCCAGAAACCACAAATAATTAGGAGGAATATCTATGGCCCTTGTACCTATGAGACTGCTGCTCGACCACGCCGCAGAAAATGGTTACGGCCTACCGGCTTACAACGTTAATAACATGGAGCAAATCCAAGCGATCATGCGCGCTGCTGACGAAACCAACAGCCCCGTGATCTTGCAAGCTTCTCGCGGCGCTCGCACCTACGCTGGGGAAAATTTCCTGCGCCACTTGATTTTGGCCGCAGTTGAAACCTATCCTCACATCCCCATTTCGATGCACCAAGACCACGGTAATGCGCCTGGTACTTGCTATTCCGCCATGCGCCAAGGTTTCACCAGCGTCATGATGGATGGTTCTCTGGAAGGAGATGCTAAAACTCCTGCTAGCTACGAGTACAACGTCCAAGTTACTCGCGATGTGGTGAATGTTGCTCATTCGATCGGCGTTAGCGTCGAAGGCGAATTGGGTTGCTTGGGTTCTCTGGAAACAGGCATGGGTGAAGCTGAAGATGGACACGGCTTTGAAGGTGCTTTGTCTCACGATCAGTTGTTGACTGATCCTGAGCAAGCTGTTGATTTCGTTGAGCAAACCGGCGTTGATGCTCTAGCAGTCGCGATCGGCACTTCTCACGGCGCTTACAAGTTTACTCGCAAGCCGACTGGCGAAATTTTGGCAATCAGCCGCATTGAAGAAATTCACCGCCGCTTGCCAAATACTCACTTGGTAATGCACGGTTCTTCTTCTGTGCCCCAAGAATTGCTGGAAATCATCAACAGCAACGGTGGCAAAATCCGCGAAACCTACGGCGTACCTGTGGAAGAAATCCAAAAGGGCATTAAGTGTGGTGTTCGTAAGATCAATATCGATACTGACAACCGTTTGGCGATTACTGCTGCGGTGCGTCAAGCTTTGTTTGCGAAGCCTGATGAGTTTGATCCTCGTCACTTCTTGAAGCCATCGATCAAGTTTATGCAAAAAGTTTGTAGCGATCGCTATCAATCTTTTGGCGCAGCCGGTCATGGTACAAATATCAAGCAAATGTCTTTGGATGATTTTGCAGCTAAGTATGCTAAGGGCGAATTGAGCTCTACTGCTAAGAAAGCTGTAACTGTTTAATTAAACTGCCGCCTGTCCTCATCTATAGAAATGTTAGGTGGGGATGGGCGGCTCCAAAATTTCTCAGAAAACAGAGGAAGTGGAACTCGATCGCTATTTGCTCTTGAAACTCAAACATGATAGAGGAGACGGC
>JAYTZD010000140.1:0-1957 GCA_043742065.1 Oscillatoriales bacterium | reverse complement strand
GGCTTTAATTAAATCTGCTGCTTTTTCGCCGATCGCAATTATCGGCCCATTCGTATTTCCTGTGGTGATTGTTGGCATGATTGACGCATCTACCACACGCAACCCCTCAACTCCATGTACGCGTAATTCGGGGTCTACAACCGCCATTGAGTCAGTTCCCATTTTGCAGGTGCCGACAGGATGAAACACCGTACCGCACGTTTCCCGGATGTACGCTTCGAGGGCTTCATCGCTCTTAACATCGGCACCGGGAGCGACTTCCTCACCCCGAAACTCATCAAAGGCACTTGTCTGAAACAATTCGCGCATTAATTTAATCCCGGCAACTAGCTTTTGCACATCGGATTTACTTTGGAGATAGTTCATCCGAATCATTGGTGCATCTTTCGGATCGGGCGATCGTAAAGATACACTACCAATACTCTCAGGATGAGTCAAACATACTAAACCAGTGAATCCCGAATCAGAACGAGGAGGGGATGTCAACAGAATAGGGCTGAAGATCAACTGTAAATCAGGCGCAGCATCCAGATTACCCTCGCTATGCAAAAACAATCCGGCTTCAACGATACTACTGGTGATTGCAGGGTGTAAATCCTGAGTTGCCAGGTGTACCACAGGAATGAGAGGATGATCTTGGAGGTTTTGACCGACACCAGGCAAATCGACTACTACAGAAATACCCAATGATTCCAAGTATTCTTGATTACCAATGCCGGAAAGCATCAGCAGCTTAGGCGAATCGAATGCGCCAGCACTTACAATCACTTCCCGGTTGACCCTAACTTGGTGCAGTGTTCCCTCGTGCAGATATTCCACCCCAACGGCGCGGGTGCCCTCAAACAACAATCGAGTCACTAATGCTGCTGTAATAGTTGTCAAATTGGGGCGATCGAGAATTGGCACCAAGAATGCAGCAGCGGTACTGTGCCGCTTACCATCTTTGATTGTCATCTGATAGAGTCCTGCGCCTTCTTGGTTCATCCCATTAAAATCAGGATTGTTGTTATATCCCATTGCTACCGATGCTTCTACAAATCTTTGAGATATCCGCGTCGGGGAAATTAGATCAGTAACACTCAACTCCCCATCAACACCGTGGTATTCGGAAGCACCTCGTTGCTGGTTCTCAGATTTCTTGAAATATGGCAATATATCTTGATAACTCCAACCAGGATTACCCAATTCTTGCCAGTGGTTATAATCATCAGGATTGCCTCGGACATAAAGCATGAAATTAATCGAACTGCTACCGCCCAAGACTTTCCCACGGGGGTGAAAGATTTTGCGGTTATTGAGGTAAGGTTCGGGTTCTGTGAAGTATGCCCAGTCTACCTCAGAGCCTAGTAGGTTGAAGCATTCCGCCGGGATTTGAATCTCCGGTTTAGTATCCGGGTTGCCAGCTTCGAGTAATAACACGGTTGTTTCACAGTCTTCTGTCAAACGGTTGGCAACAACGCAGCCAGCCGAACCTGCACCGATCGCAATGTAGTCATAGTTCGTCATGACATTCTCCTTCTTTGTTGTATGTAATGGATTAATTTATTCAGGAATGATATAAATTTCGGTTGCATCCCAGTGCAAATATATTCGTAGGGGCGAAGCATTCCGGTAGTAAATCTCTGGTTCTAACTAATAAATTGTCTGCCGGAATGCTTCGCCCTTACAAAATTGAGATACACCCACCGGAAACGATATGATTCATTGATTTCACAAAATTTGCTTCACGAGGATTTAACTTTTCGTACAAGATTTCTGCATCAAGATACGGTTGTTTTTATACACCTCTAAAGTTCCAGACTGCGGGCTATCTAACGTGCCATCCCACACCCAATATTCATAATTACCCTTCCGAAACTTATAGACTCGAACGCCTTCTGTAGCTTTGCTAGTACCTCCGCCCAAACTTAAATTACCCTTGGAACTGGTCGAGCGATAGAGCAGTTCACCCGAAGCA
>JAYTZD010000139.1:0-17544 GCA_043742065.1 Oscillatoriales bacterium | reverse complement strand
CTCATTCCTCTGATTTCTGCTATGCCTTCAACAGTCAAACCTTTTCTGTGCAATTCCCAGGTTTGCATCTGTGTATAAGAAGGATGATTAGAAACATTAGAACTTTGAGCTACAGCAGAGGGTGCTGCACCAGTTGGCAAGCCTTTTTCTTTGCAGAAAGTGCGAATTGCTTCCAAGAAAACTTTACCATACTTATCTCGCTTGTTGCTACCAACTCCGTAAACTTCTACGAATTCTGTGAGATTTTTTGGGCGTTTTTCTGCCATATCTCGCAAGCTTTTATCAGCAAAGATGACATAAGGTGGTACGCATTGTTCATCAGCAATTTGTTTACGCAGCGTTCGCAATATGGCAAATAAACTTTCAACTTCTACGGCTAAAGAGCGATTTGTTGCTTGCACTTCCTGTTTGGGTTTGACGGCGATTTCTACTGTGCGCTGACGCTTCATGATTTCCCAACTTTTATCGTTGAGTTTCAAGATGGGGAAGCCGTCGGTTGTTTCATCTAATAAACCTTGATTCAACAGCGAACGTACTAACATTTTCCAGTCGTCTGCACTTCTATCTTTGCCAATGCCATAGGTAGAAAGTCGGTCATGTTGGTATTGCAAAACTTTTTGATTTTTAGAACCGCGCAAAATGTCAATGATGTGATTCATCCCAAATTTTTCTTTGCATCTAGCCACGCCTGAGAGAAATTTCATGGCTTCTACTGTCCAGTCTTCTACTGGTTTTTTGTTGCAACAGTTATCGCAATTTCCACAATTTCCGGGGAATGAGTCACCAAAATAACTTAGCTGAATTGTGCGACGACAATCGGTTGATTCTGCATAGTTAATTACTCGTCGCAACTGTTGGCGACTAATTCGCTGTTCTTGTGGATCGGGTTTTAGTTCGAGCATATATTCGATGGTTTTGACATCACCAAATCCAAAGAATAATGTACAATGGGATGGTTCATTGTCTCTGCCTGCTCGACCTGATTCTTGATAGTATCCTTCGAGATTCTTGGGTAAGTCGTAATGAATGACAAATCGGACATCGGGTTTGTTGATTCCCATGCCAAAGGCGACTGTGGCTACCATTACTTGTACGTCGTCGCGAATGAAGCGGGTTTGATTGGTTGTGCGATCGGCGTTGCTCATCCCAGCATGGTAAGGTAAGGCTTGAATGCCACTTTGTTGCAATTTATAGGCGACTTCTTCAACTTTTTTGCGACTGAGACAGTAGATGATTCCTGAACCGCCTTTCTTTTGAATTATCTTCAAAACTTCGGCAAAACTGTGTTTGTTTTTGGCGCGGACTTCGTAATATAAATTGGGGCGGTTGAAGCTGGCGACGTGGATGTAAGGATTTCGCAGGGTTAGCTGCTGGATAATATCTTGGCGGACGCGCTCGGTGGCGGTGGCGGTTAGTGCCATAATGGGGATGTCTGGGTAGCGATCGCGCACTCGTTCCATTTGTCGGTATTCTGGACGAAAATCGTGTCCCCATTCGGAAACGCAGTGGGCTTCGTCGATCGCAAATGCCGAAATTCCCAACTTATCTGCTACTATATCTAGGAATGGCAAAAATCTCTCGCCCAGCAAGCGTTCGGGCGCAACATAGAGCAGTTTAATTTTACCTTCGAGAATTGCTGTTTCGCGCGATCGGACTTCCAGAGAATTCAAACTGCTGTTGAGAAAAGTCGCCCCAATCCCATTATCTACCAAAGCTTCCACCTGGTCTTGCATCAGAGCAATTAACGGCGAAACAACGACGCTCAAACCAGGTTTCAATAGTGCGGGCAATTGAAAACACAAGGACTTACCGCCACCAGTCGGCATCACAATCATCTGATCCCGTTTTTCGAGCGCAGCTTCGACAATTTCTCTCTGTCCCGGACGAAAAGAGTCATAGCCAAAAAAATATTTCAGATGGTGTTCGAGGGAAGGTGGGACAGGAGATGTTGGCAGATTCGACCCTGACATTTGCAGTATTTGGTTGGTGACTTCCATACTATTCTATGCTTTTTGAGTACAAATACAGTTAGAATAATTAAAATTCTTAATTTAACCAGAGAAACCAATGCCGAAAGCTATTTGGAATGGTGCCGTTTTGGCAGAAAGCGATAAGTGCGAAGTTGTGGATAACAACTATTATTTCCCTGCGGATGCCATCAAGCGTGAATTTTTCAAGGACAGCAGCACTCACACTACTTGCGGTTGGAAAGGTGTTGCTAGTTACTATAGCATTGAAGTCGCTGGAGAAGTGAATAAAGATGCTGCTTGGTATTATGCTACTCCGAAAGATGCTGCTAAAAATATTGGAGGCTACATCGCTTTTTGGAAAGGAGTTAAGGTAGAAGCTTAAGCAGCCGAGGACACGGCAGTGCCGTTTCCCTACCCCAATTAATTGTAGGGAAACGGCATTGCCGTGTCCTCTTTTCTTAAGCAGCGGAGGAAACGGCACTGCCGTTTCCCTACCCCAATTAATTGTTTAATTCCGATTCCACCGCATTTTATATAATACTAGAACAGGCAAGATGCCTGTTCCACAAAGAGTGAGTTTTCTTGTGGGGCGATGCACCCTGCCCGCCCGTGCCAAAACTATTCCTGTTCCCAAGCGGCGGCGGCTTCCCATCCTAAACCACGACGAAGAATAATTGGTTCGCTTTCAGTTAAATCGAGAATGGTAGATACTTCATATCCCGGATCGGAACCATCATCGACAATCACATCTACCAACTTTGATAAACAATCAAATAGTTCGGCTTTACCAATATTTTCGGTTTTTGCTGTGGCTGCGGGTGCTCCATCTTCATCATCAGCAGTGATATGAGCGGATGTTGAAATAATCGGATTTCCCAAGGCTTCCAATAGTGTAAAACAAATTGGGCGATCGGGCACGCGAATTCCTGTGGTTTTGCGTTTTGGGCTCATTACTAACTTTGGTACTAACTTGGTAGCTGGTAACAAGAATGTATAAGGGCCGGGAATTAATCGCTTGATAATTCGGTAAGCCTCATTGCTGACGGCAGCATACTCCGCAATATTTGACAAGGAAGAACACAGGAACGTTAAAGGCTTATCATTGGATAGTTGCTTGATCTGCCTGACTCGTTCTACGGCAGATTTGGCGTTGAGATCGCAGCCGATCGCGTAAACTGTATCTGTCGGATAAAGCATCACAGCCCCAGCTTTTAGGGCGGATTTAATCTTCTCGATCCGGTCTTTTTGGGGTGTAAGTGGATGAACTTCGTAAATAGTTGCCATGTTATGATATTGCAGGCTAATTGGGCGATCGAAATATCGGCTGAAACAATCAATGATCAAAATTAATTGTTAATCATGAATAAAATAGCTTATTTTGAATGCCCAACTGGCATTGCTGGTGATATGTGTCTTGGTGCCCTAGTCCATGCGGGCGTTCCTTTGGACTATTTAATTGAAAAACTGAATTTGCTGGGTATTTCGACGGAGTACCAATTGCGTACTGAATTAGTCCATCGCAATACTCAGCAAGCAACTAAATTTCATGTGGATTTAATTGCCGATTTGCCGAAAAAAGCTGAAAATCCGGGTGCTGACTCTACCCTCGATCCCTCGGAAACCGAATCGCCAACATTCGATCGCACCCAACACCATCATCACACTCACGAACACTCTCACGGCGATGAAAACGATACGGAAACTGGGCATACTTCCCATCGTCACTTACCACAAATTGAGCAGATTATTGTCTCTGCAAAATTGCCTCCACGAGTTGAAGTCTGGAGTTTGGGGGTATTTCGGAAATTGGCAGAGGCGGAGGGTGCTGTACACGGTATCTCCCCAGAGGAGGTGTACTTTCACGAGGTGGGCGCAACCGATGCACTTGTGGATATTATTGGTACTTGTTTAGGTTTGGATTGGTTAAATATTGACCAATTTTACTTTTCGCCAATGCCGACTGGTGGCGGTACGGTGAAGGCCGCCCACGGCATATTGGCGGTGCCCACGCCGGCGGTGATGCGGTTGTGGGAAACGCATCGGGTGCCGGTTTATAGCAATGGGATCGATCGCGAATTGTGCACGCCTACAGGAACTGCGATCGCCTGTACTCTAGCTGAGGGGTTTGGCCCACCGCCTACAATGCAGCTTCATGCGATCGGATTGGGCGCCGGTTCTAGAATGCTGCCAATTCCTAATATTTTGCGCCTCTGGATTGGGGAGAAGGGGAGAGAAAGCTTGGCAACGGATTCTGTAACTGATGTAACGGATGGAAGAGGGGAAAAGCAAGAATTTAAACCATTCCCAATGCCCGATTCCCAATTCCCAATTCCCGATTCCCTGGAAAATATTGTGGTATTGGAAACGCAGATTGATGATTTGAGTCCGCAGGCGATCGGTTATGTTTTTGATGCTTTGTTTACCTGCGGAGCCCTGGATGTTTTTACTCAACCAATTGTGATGAAAAAGTCGCGGTTGGGGGTTTTGTTAACTGTGATTTGTCATCCCGAAACTCAAGCAGCGTGCGAAACAGTAATCTTTCGCGAGACTACTACTTTGGGAATTAGGCGATCGACTCAACAAAGAACGATTTTGCACCGAGAATTCCAGACTGTTCAAACAGAATACGGCGAAGTGCAAATCAAAGTTGCGAAGACTGGACAAACAATTACTAATGTGCAGCCAGAATATGAGGATTGTGCGAAAATTGCTCGACTCAAAAATATTAGCTGGCGTGAAGTTCATCGATTAGCACTGCAAAGTTGGCATCGCAATTCATTGGACAAGTTCGATTAAATCTTCCAGCGGTTTGTCCTGGTTTCTTATTATATCGATTTGGTATTTGGTATGAAGGGCGATCGATCTTTATTGAATATTTAATGCGATTACTCTGGCGGTTCAGTACCTAGAGGGGCTTGACGGCGGTGACGAATGTGTATTATCGCGACGGTATCGCCTTCTACCACAAACAGAATCCGATAGGTTCTTCCTTTACCAACCCACAGTTGTCGAATTTCCCTACCAATGATGGCTGCTTCGGCTGCAACTGAGCAACGGTAAGGAAATTGTTGCAAAGATGCGATCGCATCTTGGAGATCGTAGTACCAATGATTTGCAGCATCAGCGCTCAAATAATCGCACATCCAACGGTAGGTAGTTTCAATTTCTTGAAAGGCGGGTGGTTGAATTAGGACTTGATAACTCATAGACGGGGAGGAATGTTGAACTGCTGCTGTAGCGCTGTCATAGCTCTCTCGGCTGGGATTCCTTCACCTCGATCAAAGCTTTCAAGTCCTTTGCGGATGCCGATGATGGCTTCGAGGTGGTCGATGCGCTCTAGCAGTTGTTGGTAGGTATTGACTTGGGGGTGTGGAGGCGATTTGAGCGATCGCACCAAACTGAGAAGATCCGCAAGTAGTTCGTCAGGGGTGCTATCGATTTCTTGGATGAGGAGTTCTTTGATAGTCATCGCGGCATCTCAGGAGGATTGATACTTTGATTGTAACGGCGATCGATCTTTTTTACTCAAGCATCGCAACTCGTACAATCATCGCAGTGTTTGGTATTTGGTGTGAAGGGCGATCGCCTTTTCCAGTCAATCACCTGTACTTAAGCAATATATCAAAGGATTGTAACAAGGTGCAATAGCTTGTGATCTTTGCTCACAGATAGGTGATACAATTTTGTTCTTCATGGCTAAGTCAAACTATCCGAGAAACTTCCATGCCAAAACTTAAAGATACCCTTCTGATCAATGCTTGCAATACGGGTTTAATTCGAGGTTTGAATCTACAAATTATCGCCGTACTCAACTCAATTGTACCTAATATTCTGGTAGATTTTACCGACATAGAAGGTGTAGTCGCAGTTGGTGACAAAAATAATCCATTCTTGCAGGCGGCGGCCAAGAATTCCCTAAAACTTGCTGTAGCAGAACGCCGCAAAGCTGAAGGAAACTCAGTAGAACTAATCGTTAATTCGGCCTATCGTACTGTGGCGCAACAGTACCTGTTAAATCTTCAGTTTCGACAAGTTTCCGATCAATGTGGGATTCAAGCGGTGGCACCTCCAGGATTTAGCAACCATGAAGGCGGACTTGCACTAGATATTCAGGATTATGAGGGCTGGGAACCTTATCTGGAAAAAAACAGCTATGTGTGGTTTGGTTTAAGAGATAAACCTCATTATGACTACCGCTTTTTTGCAGCCACGCGAGATGATATCGGAACTTTAGGTGTTCGTGCTTTTCAGATTCTGTGGAATAAATACAATCCTACCGATTTGATTAAGGTAGATGGGAATTTTGGCCCTCAAACCGAAGCGCGACTGAGAGAATCAATGGCTGAAGGTTTTGGTAATCCATTTCCTAGGGTACTAAGATTACAAAAACCACCGATGACAGGTGATGATGTCAGAAAGATTCAACAGTCTCTAGTTAGCAACAAGCTGACTAAGATTGAAATTCCGATTAATGGCATATTTGATGCGGCAACTGAAGCTGCTGTCAAGCAATTTCAAGAAGCAACTAAGCGTTTAGCGGTTGATAGTGCCGTGGGTTCGCTAACCCTGAAAGCATTAGGTCTTGTTTGAAAAGTTGCTGTTTTTGTGCCGAAAACTGGTATAATCTGAAAAAGCAGACGTTGTAAATTGAACCCATGTTGTTTGATTGGGACGAAGAAAAAGCCAGAAGCAACCTTGCCAAGCATAATGTTTCTTTCGATGAAGCCACTTCTGTGTTTGATGATCCGTTGTTCTTAACCTTTGGTGATCCAGAACACTCCTTTCAAGAGCAACGTTTCATTATCATGGGAGAATCAGCCAAAGGACGATTATTAGTTGTCGCTTACACCGACCGTGCAGGCATCACACGCCTAATCAGCGCTCGTCCCATTACCCGCAAAGAACGTAAAGCTTATGAGTCAGACCTCTGAAATGGATGATGATTTGCGCCCCGAATATGACTTTACTCAACTCTCTGTTGTAGCCCGTGGTCAAGGACGCAAACAATCCACCCTAACAGTCCAACTAGATCCTGATGTTGCAACAATTTTCCCAGATTCTGGCGCAGTCAATGAAGGGTTGCGCCTATTGATGCGACTGATTCAACATTCCCCATCCCAGCCAATTGCACAGTCTGTAACGGCATCAAAAGGGGTATAATTCCGATGCTACTTAATCTTTAAAGTAGCCTCTCTGCTTTTAAAATCTGTGCTTGATATCGGTTTTGAGATGGCTAGATAAATAGCGTTCTCTGACATACTCGACGATCGCAGGTTGTAGCATTAAACTTGTTGATACAGTCTCATTGAGCGATCGCCCATTTTCGATGAGCGATCGCTCAGCCAGCGCCTCCAACGCTTCCATCAGTTGCCTTCCAGAAACTTTGGGCAAAATTTCAGCTTTTAACTTCGCAGGGGTCGCTGCTTCTTGATTAATGGCGATCCAGTACATAATTTGTTGTTGTAGGGGAGACAAGCGATCGAACTGGCGATCGAGCAAATCCCACAAATCGCTAAAAACAGTATTTCCTTGTACTAAAAATTCGTGAATGTCACCGCCAAAAAGTGTTTGAATAGTCGTTACAGCAAGTTTGAGGGCGAGGGGATTACCGCCAAAGTAATTAACTAGATCGTAACATTGGGATAGCGTTGCCTTTAATCCTTTGGCGGCGAGGATTTGCTGGCATACGGGCGGTGAAACTCCGAAAAGTTTGATCGATCGCACGGGTGAATTTTCGCCCGATCGCACAGCAAACCCGCCCGGTTGTTCTCGTCCGGTTAAAATCAGACAACTTTGGTGGGTTTCATCAGCAATCCGCGCAAATAACTGTCGGTAATCTTCATACCCTTGTTGATATTGTCCGCTGCGATTTCCCCCTTGCAAAATCGACTCCAGATTGTCAAAAATTAACAAACAGCGTTTTTGCCGCAACTGTCCCATGAGAGTATGAATAGAGTTATTTGTTGTGGTTAATGAACCAGTTAAAATTGGTAAAATATCGCTGAGAATAACATCTAATGTCGGTGCTTGCTGCAAACTCCGCCAAATCACAAATTCAAATTGAGATTGAATGTGCTGGGCGAATTTGACAGACAGAGAAGTTTTGCCGATACCGCTAATGCCAAAAATACCGATCGCACGGGTAGAGTTGCCGCTAATCCAAGTTTCTAATGTTTCTAATTCCTGGAAGCGGTTGTAAAAATAGGAAACATCGATCGCTTCTCCCCAATCTTGGATGCAGTTATCTGATACGCAGCTATGCTGGTAGCGGCGCAAGACAGCGTGCAGATTTTGTTTTGAGACTTTTTCACCAAGAATTTGAGAGAGAGTTCGCCACAAATGCGAACCGATGTGTTTGATAGAGTCGGGTTCGTAAAGTAGGCGATCGGCTATCTCTTGATAAGAATCTCCTGCCCAAGTTTCCAGAAAAACGTGGGATTGAATGTCAGTGAGTTTCTGCTTTTTGTTAACGGATTGTAACAGACTATCAATTAGTGCGATCGCCTCTTCTGCTGTCATAGTTTGTCATTTTAACCTATTCAGTATATTTACCGATTATTCTGGGTACTAATCTCGTTTCAGGAAATATCAACAAATTTATACAATTGACCGAAAGCAATAGGATGACAAGCCTCATGTACAGGCTGTCAGGTCAATTCCATTATCTAAAATTTAACATCTAAAATCGATTGACTGCTAGCAGCCTTTGGGTAAATTTACGTAAGTTTACAAAAGCTTGTCACTTTTTCTCACCGGCAGGGCGATCGGATTTGGTTATTCTTGGAGAGTTAGTTGATTAGAGAACACTCATGGCAACAGTTAGAAACATTATTCAAACTCACGCTAATGGTACTTGTGGCACACAGGATGTGAAACAACTTAGCCTTCAGGTCATTGATGAAATGAACCTGCTAATTCCCAATGTTCTAGTTAGCTTTGATGATTTGGACGTATCAGGTAACGAAGCAACAGTTAATTTTTTCTTGCAACCCAAGGCAAAAGAAGCTCTGCGACGTGCGATTAAAAGAAGAGGGGTAACACTCAGACTGAATTCTGCCTATCGGACTGTTGTCCAACAACATATTCTATTCAGTTGGCAAGGTTCTGAATGCGTAATTATAGCTGCTACACCCGGAAAGAGTAACCATGAAGATGGATTTGCCATTGATACTCCAGATTTTGAACAATGGATACCGGCTTTGGAAGCAGAAGGCTGGGCGTGGTTTGGAAATGATGATCCGGTACATTTCACCTACATGGGTGGAGGTGTTCGCAATGACATTGGAGACATTGGAGTCAAAGCTTTTCAGATTCTCTGGAATAAACATAATCCCCAGGATCTAATTGATGAAGATGGTGGCTACGGACCTGAAACTGCTGCACGTTTGGATCGATCGCCCGCCAACGGTTTTGCAATAGCCAGACTTCTCAAGCTAATTAGTCCACCAATTAAAGGTGAAGATGTGCTGAAAGTGCAACAAGCCCTACTTAAAGAGGGTTTACTCGAAGCCCAGCAGGTGAATGGAATTTACAACGAAGCGACCAAACTTGCGGTTGAAATCTTCCAGAAACGGGAAGGGCTAGAGATAGATGGAATGGTCGGCCCGCAAACTCGCAGAGCATTAAAATTACTAATTGAAGCTCTGAATATGGCGATTGAAAAAGTTGAGTTAGAACTCAATGACGGGATTATTGATACCCCTCACCTAATTGATGAAGTCGAAATCCTGCAAAAGCGCTTGAAAGATTGGGGACTCTTACCAAAAGATGCCAAAATTGACGGACTTTTTGGGTCGGTTACTAAGGCAGCAGTGGAGCAATTTCAGCGTATGCGCCCAGCCGATCCACAAAAAAGCCAATTTGTTCCAGAAGGACTAAAGATTACTGGCAAAGTCGATCGCAATACCTGGGCTGAGTTGCTGAAAGTGAAGCCAGAAGAAATCACAATAGTTAGTCGTAAACCCAAGATTTGGGATATGCCCGGTGGCTTCTCTAGCGTTGATAATATTTTAGATAAGGCTCAATGCCCATCCGAAATTCGCCCCTTTGCCAAGAAAAATTTGCCTCTAATCCTCAATCAATGTCTTGATGATGGTGTCATCGATCGGGGGCAAATTGCCTATGTTTTTGCAACTGCCGAACATGAATCCCATTTTGGACGGTTCATGATGGAGTTAGCTGATGGGTCGGATTATGAAGGTCGCGAAGATTTAGAGAACACTGAACCCGGTGATGGGCCTCGCTTCAAAGGAAGAGGTTTTGTCCAAATTACAGGTCGTCGAAACTATCGAATTTGGAGTGAAAAACTAGGAATTAACTTGATAGATCGTCCTGAAAAAGCTGCTCTCCCTGAAATTGCTGCCATCATTCTAGTTCGGGGGATGCGCGATGGTAGTTTTACTGGTGTGGGCTTGAGTGATTTCATTGTTGGCGATCGACGAGATTTCTTCAACGCCAGAAGAATAGTGGTTGGACTGGACAGGGCTGACCTCATCGCGCAGATGGCTGAGTATTATTTCAAAGCCATAGCCTAAACGAAAGTTGCCCCCTCTGTGGGGTAACTTCCACCTAAAAATTCAACAAGTTGGAGTCATTTTTTATGCCATTTACAGCAAAAGTTGTAACAGCAGAAGCCTGGGGAGCCAGACCGCCAAAATCTGGAACATTTCCTTTCCAAAGGACTATTCCCCGCTATGTCATCGTCCATCATACAGACAATCAAAACCCTCCGAACGATCCATCAACAGGTACAATTGAAGGAGCCATTCGGTTCGCGCGAATCATTCAAAATTCGCACATGGATGATAATGATTGGTCGGACTCAGGACACAACTTCTTAAATACAACCGGAGGGTTTATTCTCGAAGGTCGGCACGGTTCCCTAGATGCTGTAAAAAAAGGGTTTTCCATCCAGTCAGCCCATGCAGCACAAGACCCAGGAAAATTAGCCAACGGCAATCAATCTCCTGGCATTGAAAATGAAGGCAATTTCATGACCTTCTCAATGGGCCAAAAGCAATGGCAGAGCCTTGTAGAACTTTGCGCTTCATTATGTGATTCTTGCAATATTAGTCCGCTCAATATTAAAGGACATAGAGATTTCAGCAATACTGATTGTCCGGGTGATTTGCTGTACAGTCAACTTCCCCGTTTGAGAAAACAAGTTGCCGATAAGCTAGGTCTACAATTCACGCTAGAAGAGCTAGAAAATGATTCGCAAGTTGTGGAGCTAAAGTTGGGCTTAACAGGTTCAGCAGTTATCAAACTACAACAGCGATTGCGCGATCGGGGATTTAATCCAGGAGCAGTTGATGGTGTATTTGGTGAAAATACACAAGCGGCTGTAAAAGCTTTCCAGCGTTCTGTTGGACTTGAAGATGATGGAATAGTTGGTAGCCAGACTCGAACTAAGTTAGGACTTAGTTAAGCTTTAATCATTTAGGAGGTTAATCAAATGACACATTCTTCTATCGTTGAGACTCAACCAAATTCTCCTGAACATGGAAAAGAGCTTGCCGAATTATTCCAGGAAGATAATGGGAAATACTCGACAATGCGAGCTATGAGTTTTATTGCGCTGATTGCAGCGATTGTGTTTGGCGCAATAACAATAACTAGCAATGATTCTGAGGGCAAATACATTACAACTGCTTTTTTAGTTGCTGCTTTCGCGCCAAAAGCTGTTCAGAAATTTGCAGAACGTGCGTAAGTAAAGTGCTGTCAAACAAGAAATACGCCAAGCTGCTAGCTATTAGGTGACGATCGCACCTAGTCACCCATTCATATCCTCACCAAACAACGGGAAATGAAAGTTACAAGTGCGATCTTACAAACCTTTACAAAAGCTTGTCACTTTTTCTCACCGACAGGGCGATCGGGGTGGTTTATTCTTTGAATTTAAAGCAGAGCAAAAGTCACTCATATCGCCCTTTTCCCATCATTCAACAAATTGCCCATTTACCAACCTTACAAAAGCAAATAAAATATCATGAAAGAAGAATCGTTAGAGTTAGGCAAAGAATATCCGCCACAAAGCGAGGAAGCCCAGATTGAAGAAATATTGACAATCAGTAAAGTGTCAATGCAGCATAGGCCTCATCCTCCTATGCTGAGAGATCAGCATCCGAAGAGTCACGGCTACATTCAGGGAGAGCTTATCGTTGAAGAAGATATCCCTGAGAATATGAAAATAGGGGTTTTTAAAGAATCTAAAACTTATCCGATCTGGATTCGTTTTTCTAATGGCGGGAGCGCTCGCGATCCCAAGACTGGAGATTTTGTGCCTGATACAGTCGGTGATGTTCGCGGAATGGCGATAAAGCTGATGAATGTCACAGGTAAAATGGTGCTAGATACTCCTGAGCATAAAGGAGAGCAAGATTTTGTTCTCATAAATAATTCTACTTTCTTTATTCGTGACGTTCAGGGATACATTGACTTTTTCCCGGTTTTCAAAGCGATTCAAGAGGGTAAAATCATTTTCAAACCGGGTGAAATGCCACAAGTACCAACCGAACTACAAGCTAAATTTCAAGCCGTGGCTTACGCCTTCCCAATGCTTCAGAAAATTAAAGCAAAATTAACGACTAGCCCGTTAGAAATTACCTACTGGAGTGCTACTCCATACAAATTGGACAATCAAGCCATAAAATTTTCTGTGGTTCCCCATCCCTATGGCGAAAGCTTCAATCCAGAGAATGCTGCTGATAAAAGCAATTATCTGCGAGAAGCAATGACCAAACATTTGGCTAGCAAAGACGCTTATTTTGATTTTAGAATTCAACTGCAAACAGATGCAGTCAAGATGCCAGTTGAAGATCCGACAGTTGAGTGGGATGAACAAAAATCTCCTTATGTCAAGATAGCAACGATTAAAATTCCGGCGCAAGACTTTAACACGGAGGAGCGCAAGCGGCTTGATGAAAAGCAATCGTTTTCCCCCTGGCAGACTCTACCAGAACATCAACCATTAGGAGGAGTTAATCGCGCTCGCAAGCGAATTTACGGGGAACTTGCTAAGTTCAGAAATGAGATGAATCAAAGTGAATGAAGAGTAATGCAGTACCTTTTAGTTTTTGATTAAAGCAGTCGGCGCGATCGCAAAATCTGTTGTTGCCACAGCTCAAAAGTCTCTATATTTGAGTTATCATCGTGCTCAACGATCGCCCTCATTTGCTCCATCAGCTCGATCGCCAACGGTACACCAAGCTGCAATTGCTCCAAAACCTCCCGCTGAGCAAAAACGGTTTCCGGTGTGCCTTCTAGAATCAATTGCCCTCGATCCATGACAAAAATCCAATCAGCCCAACGATAGATGAAATCGAGGTCATGACTTGCTAGCAGAATTGTGGTTCCAGTCGCGTGAATTTGTTGGAGTAAACCGATCAATTTTCGGGTGTGGCGCGGATCGAGATAGGCGGTAGGTTCATCTAATAGCAACAGTTTGGGTTTGAGCACCATGATATCGGCGATGGAGACGCGCTTTTTCTGTCCTAAACTGAGATTGTGAATCGGTTGATTTGCCAATTCAGTTAGATCGAATTGTGCGATCGCCTCTTGCACCATTTTAGCAACTTCCGGTTCTGTTAAACCCAAATTGTACAACCCATAGGAGATATCCTCTTCAACGGTGGAAGCTACCAATTGATGTTCGGGATTTTGAAAGACGAGTCCGATTTGTTGGCGCAATTTTGTCAAGGATTTGCGATCATAGCTGAAGGGTTCACCTTCCCAGCACACTCTTCCTGCTTGTGGTTGATACAAGCCATTTGCTAACAGAAACAAGGTGGTTTTGCCACAACCATTTTGACCAATTAGCCCGCAGCGTTTGCCAGCGGGGACTTTCAGGCTTAAGCCCTGAATTGTCGAGGCTGAATTACAGGGATATTGGTATGAAGTGCGATCGAATTCAAGAATTGGTCTTGGCATATTCTATTTCTTTTCTTCAGTCCGCGAAGGCGGACTTTGTTCGTGTAGAAGCGAATTCTATTCGCCGTTTCTATTTATTCGCTTTCCAAAGTTGAATTTCATAACACAAATGCTGCTCAAAAAGTTGGCTGGCTTCCAATCCTTCAACAACCAATTTTTTGAACCAGCGACGAAATATCCACCGTAGGAGTTTATGTATGGGCGGAACTGCGATCGCAATTAAGTCTGCCACATAGATCATCGTGTTCAGTCCATATCTGCGGAAAGTATCGACATATAAATCGATTGTTGGCACAATATGGGCTGAAATATCCTCAGTTTTTACTAAAGTGAATCCAGCCTGTTTTAAGGCTGCATGAAGTTCACTCACAACATGACAATTTGAGAACATTCCCTCTTGATAATTAGCATCAGATCGCATCATATCGGCAAGCAACACATAGCCACCAGGATTGAGGATTTTAGCGGCACCGTTAGCAATATCAACCGCCGACATATATTGGGTACTTTCGCTAAAGAGAATTAGATCGTAGGATTTGGTGGCTTGGAAATTTTCAAAGGTGGTGAGGTGGAAGATTGTGCGATCGGCTGTACACTTAAGGAAGCGCTGTTGTTGAAACGGATCGGGTGCGAGTCCTTCGACTGCAAAAGCTCGATCGAGCAAATAAGCCGCATTGCCACCAATCCCACAGCCCACATCCAGGATAGTCTGAGTACCTTGGGGGATGGTATCTAACAGTTTTACAGTATAAGCTTGCTGAGCGATTCGTAGCCGCGCCAGAGTTAGTTCATCAGTGGGTACAGGTAGGGTTTCCCAATAGCCATAGTGAAGATAGGGGGATTCTGTCAAGCCCAAATAGTAATTAAGCGCTGCATTTTGGTAACGAGTTACGTTAGAAATTTCGATTGATTTTGGCTGCGACATTGGGGAAATTTAGTAAGTTTTAGGATTTCGGGCAGAGTTGAAATTCTTCCCAGCGTTTGCATACTTGTTCATAGCACTCAACGGGCGAAATTGCCAAGTTTTGCAACAAATTTATATCTATCTGACCATTGGCAAGCAGTATAAAAATAATTGCTTTTTCAGGTTCATAGTTATCAATAACTCCCAGCAGATTGGAAACAGTGTCTTCCTCTAGTTCTAGTTGTTGCAAATAAGCAGTTGCGTGCGATCGGGAAATAAACTGCAAATCATACTGTACATGATCTACGCTCCAATTGATGGAACTATTAATGGGAGTATCTATTTGACAAACAACAATGCCTTGTCCTAGATGCCAAAAGCCATTCCAAGCAGTATGTCCGATCGACAAAATATTCTGGTGAATAAACAAGTTTTGCCAGTAGCCAAAACTGCCCTGCCAAACACTATCTTTGATTCGCATTTCTTTTAGTTTCCCGTTGCGCTGACGAAAAGCAGTTTTAACTCAAAATTGCGTTTTTGTCGATCGTCCCAGGGAACATAACAGCAGATTACTTGTAAAAATAACAAACTAACCATCATCCATACCTCGCAGATGAAAACAACAGGTAAACGAATCGGCGGGCATCCTGACTCAGAGATGCAGTGATCTCATTACAGTTGCGGGACAGCGCCGGATTCGCACCGAACTTTCCCCCTTACGTCTGATGTGTGTTTGTCATCAGAGCCGATCGATATATAGAAATATTACCACTATTTTGGATATTTGACAAAAATAGCTCTTAAAAATTCAGCAGGCGGGCTTCATACAGCATTTGCTGTTTCACGTACAGATTGAAGAAAATGAACGATCTCTTGCATAATTGAAGACAATTGTAGAATCTCAATATCTTTATTAGTCAATCGATCGAGAATCTGCGATCGATCGTGAATTAGTTCCGATCGAGCAATCAATTCTTCTAAAGCTTGTTTGGGTTGAATAACGGCGCGATCGAGTATATCTTGATGCGGTATGTATCCTAGCAACCGCGAAAACACAGAGACATCTTGAAAAAAGATAATTTCCATTTCAGGAACAGCCGGAACCACTTTAAATGGTGTCTTACCGGCTACAAATCCAACTATTTCTTCAATATCGTTGCGGCGTAATTCAACTAACTCCGGTACTGCTGAATCTGTATCAAATACGATCAGAACTGGTACTCGCCGCCGCACAATTAAAGAACGAGCTAGTGACTTGATAGCATATACTTTACCACCAGCAACAACTCCCACATCAGCGAGTAAATTTGCTGGCAGCAGGGTTTTAATTAATTGTGCATCGAAATCACTTTCACAGACAATGTAAGCAATCATCAGATATCTCCCTCTATAACGTTGTAATCAGGCAGTCCATCTTCTACACAGGCACGGTATTTTAAAGTTAATAGTTCGCAAATTGTTTCCCGTTCTAACGCATATCTTATTTCTGCTCCATTCCACATCAGAATCGCCTGCGGTAGCGAAAAGTATGAAAGGCTGACCGCCGCATTGGTGAACCCAGTACGACTAAAAATTAATCCAACTGTACCTGCGGGACGACGTAAAAGTTGATTGCGAAGTTTAGCAATAGGAGTAATATCAATGTTTGTTTTGTCTGCAAAGTCTTTGCTTTCAACTAAACAAGAAAGTCCCGAACAATAGACAGCGCCATCAATTTGTTCGACTACCTCATCAAAAAGTGTCACGCTGTAAGGCCATTTTACCTCTGCGCCATCAAGTTGAAATGCTCGTAAAACGAGGTACTCAAAGGCTTTGCCCGCGTCCCATCCTGGGGTGCTACGATTCTCGATATTGTCCCATAGAGTTCGTAAGCCATCCCATTGGAGCGATTGAATCATCCTTTCATAGTCTTTTGACGCAACCAAGTGTAATACTCCAAACAACTACACGCTTCTAATATTGTATGTTACTACACTATCACATCTTGCATTAGGCATTGCCGATCGCCCTTTCTCCCTATTTTTCATAATCTTTTCATTATTTCGCATTTTATGCTAAATTAAAACAATGAAAGAATTATAAAAAACCACAATGAATCATCAGGCGCTCTGCCGTAAAACGTATCAAATTGGTATATTCGGGCTATTACTAGGAGTTTGGCTCAGCGGGTGCAACGCTCAGACGACAGAGCCTCAAGCCAAGCAAAATGGCGAATCTAGTCCAACTACCAGCGATTCCACGCGCAAAGGAAAAAAAGTCGTTCTCACCACCTTTACCGTGCTGGCAGACATGGCTCAGAACGTTGCTGGTGACAAGGTGATTGTCCAATCTATCACCAAACCAGGGGCAGAAATTCACGGCTATGAAGTTACGCCCAGCGACTTAAAACGTGGGAAAGATGCCAATTTGATTTTGGAAAACGGCTTCAACTTAGAGCGCTGGGCTACTCGGTTTTATAACAGTCTCCCCAAAGTTTCTCACATTACCTTAAGTGAGGGAGTCCAACCAGTCAATATTGCCGAAGATGCCTATCAAGGCAAACCGAATCCTCATGCTTGGATGTCGCCAAAAAACGCTTTAATTTATGTTGAAAACATTCGCAAGGCATTAGGAAATCTCGATCCACCTAACGCTTCAAGCTATGATGCAAATGCCGCAAAATACAGCGAGCAAATTCAGGCGATCGATGCCAAACTCAAACAAGCTATTTCAGCGATTCCCCCAGACAAACGTTACATAGTA
>JAYTZD010000138.1:0-1971 GCA_043742065.1 Oscillatoriales bacterium | reverse complement strand
GTATTTTTTATATCGAGATAGAGGCGAATCTATATATCACAAATTGCTACGCAAGTCAAGCGATTTTAGATTTACGCATATTGATTCTAACTAGATAGACAGAAAAGTCGATCGGCAAAAGCTGCAATTAAAGTGCGATCGACTAATTGCGATCGCCATTTTTCAAGCATCAACACAAGTAGCAGCACCGTGAGTAGTGCGAGAACTTTCTGCTGATTTCCCTAGGACTTCTAAAGAATTTTTCGCATAAAACAAAGGCACGGGAGCCAAACGCATAATCGAACCAGCAGTATGAGCATCGGTAGAACCGCAGAAAGGTTTTCGTATATCTTCAAACTTTCCAAGTGCTTGTCGAACCGTATTGCCAATGTCAAAACATTTGCCAGTGCTGCTCAAATGACCATTTCGGAACCACCGCAGATATGTTTCTAATTGGTAATTGGGAATTGGTAATTGGGAATTGGTAATTGGGAATTGGAAATTGGGAATTGGGAATTGGAAATTGGTAACAAATAACAACAGTCAACAGTCAACAGTCAACAGTCAACAGTTAACAATCGAGCTAATATTGATCATACCCGAACTCAGACCCGTCCCCATGACACCGAATGCCTCTCCCGGAGCGACTTCCGCCCCAGACTCTCCAACGACACCCGAAGTCAGCCTTGATATGCAAGTCCGTCTTAAAACCGAAGATGGACAGCTACTGCTGCTACTCCCCTCAGAAACTAACGCCAGTGAAACACCAACAGCCGCAGCCTCTACTTGGACTGAACTTTGGCAACAACTAAAAGTTAGGCTGAATGCAGGAGAACGCTTTTGGCAGGCTAATGCCGAAGTACAATTGATGGCGAACGATCGCCTTTTAGATATTCGCCAACTCCAAGAAATCGCCGAAGCCCTATCGGAAGTAGAACTTCAACTCAAACGAGTTCACACCAACCGCCGTCAAACTGCGGTTGCCGCAGCCACTGTCGGCTATTGTGTAGAACAGCAGCCTCCCGTATCTTCCCTAAGTAAAACCCCGACGGAAAAACCCCAATCTCTAGCGGAACCTTTATATTTGCAGATGACAGTGCGATCGGGCGTAGAAATTCGCCATCCGGGCACAGTCGTACTTTTGGGAGACATCAATCCAGGCGGCTCAATCATCGCCGGAGGAGATATCCTAGTTTGGGGCCGTTTGCGTGGTGTCGTTCATGCCGGTGCTGGCGGCAACACCAAAAGCGTGATTATGACCTTGCAGATGGAACCGATGGTGATTAGGATTGCTAAATATGTTGCCAGAGGCCCAGAAACCTCGCCCACTCAGTTTTTACCGGAAGTCGCCTATGTGACACCTCAAGGAATTCGGATTGGTAGGGCTGCTGATTTTGACAAATCCATGTTAATGGGTTAGTTGTTATTGGTTAGTTGTTATTAGTTATTGGTTAGTTGCCGTACCCTGAGCGGAGTCGAAGGGTTATTTGTTACCAACTCCCAATTCCCCATTCTCAATTCCCCATTCCCCATTCCCGATTTCTAATCACTAAATCTAAAATTGCTTATGGCTCGCATTATTGTTGTTACATCAGGGAAAGGCGGAGTTGGTAAAACAACTTCCACAGCCAATCTTGGCATGGCTTTAGCTAAGCGGGGGCGCAGCGTTGCCGTGATTGATGCCGATTTTGGCCTCAGAAACTTAGACTTGCTACTCGGCTTGGAAAATCGCATTGTTTACACCGCACTCGAAGTCCTCGCAGGAGAGTGCAGATTAGAGCAAGCTTTGGTGAAAGATAAGCGACAGCCGCGTTTGGTGTTGTTGCCGGCGGCCCAAACTCGGATGAAAGATGCCATTAGTGCTGAGCAAATGAAGCAACTTGTGGGGATGTTGGGCGAAAAATATGATTATATTTTAATCGATTCTCCAGCCGGCATTGAACAGGGTTTTCAAAATGCGATCGCCCCGGCTCAAGAAGGTATCATTGTCAC
>JAYTZD010000137.1:0-7947 GCA_043742065.1 Oscillatoriales bacterium | reverse complement strand
TCCCGAATAAATTATTACCAATTACTGAATCGACATCCAGGATTTCAGTAACTTGACCCTGAATTACAGCACAAAACGAAATCCCTGCTTGAGTAGCTGCACCTTTGATCTCGATCGCCTGTTCTACAATATCGATAATGCGATCGCACACCAGAGCGACTTGCTGTCCTGAGTCAACTGACACCACAATCAAAGACAGTTTATCATCTGCTGCATCCGATCGATCGCCAAAACCATTATTTGACAAATTAACGGAATAACCCTCGCTACCAAAGACAGCCGACAAATAAATCACCGGCATAATTTGGTTGCGATACTGCACCATATCCTGTTTCCCAACACGCTCTAAAAGATGGCGGGGAAACTCTTCCAACCGGGAGACTCGCGATAGGTGAATCGCCATTCGCCGACAATCTGGGCCCTGAAATACTAGCAACTGCTGCGGTGGTTCTGAGGATTCTGGGGTGCTGTTTTGGTCTGCTAAAATAGCCTTTTCCTGAGCTTTACTCATGTGGGTTTTTTGAGCAATACCATGCACGTCCAAAATCAAAGCAACTTTCCCATCACCCATAATAGTTGCTCCGGCAAAACAAGACAGAGATTTGAGCTGTTTTCCTAGGGGTTTTACTACGATTTCCTGAGTGTCATTGATCGCATCCACTACTAATCCAAATGGTTTGTCATTAGCTTGAACGACGACGATATTCAAAGCATCATCTATGGGGATATCCGATATTTGAGCATCGTCATGTTGATTTGTGCGATCGAGATTTAATTCTTGGTTCAAATAAATCAAAGGTAGCAATCGTCCTCGCAATCGATACACTGGGGTTCCATGAAACATTTCGATGCTCTTGAGCTGTTCTCCTTCCAAACGCAGCAGTTCTAGTAAATTGACTTGAGGAATAGCGTATCTATCGCCACCAGTAGTAATAATTAATGTCGGAATAATCGCGAGAGTTAAAGGTATTTTTAGCTTGAAAGTCGTACCTTTGCCGACTTGACTATAAAGATCAATAGTGCCACTGATTTTCTCAATATTCGTCAGCACCACATCCATCCCAACTCCCCTACCAGAGATATTTGTGATTTTTTCGGCAGTGGAAAAACTCGGCAAAAAAATTAAATTTAGTGCTTCTCTATCACTGATTTGGCTAGCTTGATTAGCAGTGATTATCCCTTTTTGCACCGCCTTATTTTTAATGCGCTCTGGATCTATGCCCCCGCCATCATCAGAAATTTCAATATTTACCTGACCGCTTTCGTGGTATGCTCGTAAAAACAGTCGCCCGATCGCAGATTTGCCACTAGCAACACGCACCTCCGCCGTTTCGATACCGTGATCCAGGGAATTTCGGACTAAGTGAGTCAGCGGATTTGCGATCGCTTCAATTAAAGTTTTGTCTAATTCTGTTTCTTCTCCTTCCATTTCTAAATTCACTTGTTTTCCTAAACTAAATGCTGTGTCACGTACCACACGAGGAAATTTGTTCCAAATGGTACGAATCGGCTGCATTCTAGTCTTCATTACTTCTTCTTGCAACTCCGAAGTAACTAGGTTTAAGCGACCAGATACTGACTTTAAAGTATCGTCATTTTGGGGGTTTGCTGTTTGTGTATTGACAAATTCTAGGATTTGGTTGCGACACAAAACGAGTTCGCCTACTAAATTCATCAATTTGTCGAGTAAGCCGACATCGACTCGGATTGCGGTGTCTGCAATCTTGAATTTATCGACAGTATCATCAGTAGCAAGTATTTGTTCGTTGACAATATTAGCATCGGCAGGAATTGGGATTTGCCCGTTAGCGCAGCCCGCCCCTACGGGGGCTGCGCCAACGAAGAGGATCGCACTTAGCTCCAACTCTGACTCAGAATCACCGGATGATTGCAGTTTTGCCAGTCTGGTGAGCAATGAAGTGCGATCGGCTGAACTTTCTTGTCCAGTGGTTTCCAAGGCCTCCATGTGCGATCGTACCGCGTCGATTGTCTCCAGCAAAGCGCTAGTGATATCGGGAGTCATGACAATTGTGCGATCGCGCAAACCACTGAGCAGATTCTCTCCAGCATGAGCCACCGCTTCCAACTTCTCCACTCCCAAAAAGCCACTGTTGCCCTTAATAGTATGAAGATTACGGTAAATTCGATTCACCACCTCTGGATCAGAATCGCTTTTTTCTAGAGCTACTAAATCTCCTTCAATCTGGTTCAGGTATTCATAACCTTCAATCAGAAACTCCTTGACATCTTCATCGATTTCCATTTCTCCTATTCCTTTTTCATAGCTTTTAATTTGTCGTACAATAAATTATATAATAGTTAAAAACTTTAGTCAGTCTCAGTCCCATAGTCCCATCGCTCTTACTCTGACGGTCGGAGCTAAGCGATCGTAAACTTGACCTCAATAGTATACTATATTAATGCAAATCTACAAAAATTATTAAAATCCTGTTTGTAAACCCTGCTGATAGAAATATCTGCATCAGAAATTACCAGATACAGTTTCCAGACAGATGCAACACTTATACGTCAACTTTTAACCACATAAAAAATGCTAGAAGTAATAAAACAAGCGGAACAAGAATTCAGCATACTCGATCGACTACCCATTGGTTTGTGCGTGATCGGGCCAGATTTTTCCGTACTATTTTGGAACCGTATTTTAGAACAGTGGACAAAAATACCCAAAAAAGAAATCATCGGTACAAACTTAAAAACTCATTTCCCCGAAATCGACGAACCTAAATATCAGAGTCGGTTGCAACAAGTATTCAAAAATGGCTTACCCGCCGTATTTTCTTCCCAACTGCATCAGTCATTCATTGCATCAAATCAACCAAACGGCAAACCGCGAGTGCAAAACACAAACGTTACTCCAATCCGAGCGATTAAAGGAGAAGGTTTTTACGCATTAATCGCCATTCAAGATGTTTCCGAACTAACCCACCGCATTCAAACCTATCAGCAAGAAATTAAGCACAGATTAGTAATCGAAGCAGAATTAAAGCGCGCCACAATTGAAGCCGAATCTGCCAACCGAGCCAAAAGCGAATTTTTGGCAATGATGAGCCACGAAATCCGCACGCCGATGAATGGAGTAATCGGCATGACTGAGTTAATTCTCGACACTCAATTATCACCAATCCAGCGTAACTTTGTCAATACAATTCGCACCAGTGGCGATGCTTTGCTGGCAATTATTAATGACATCCTAGACTTTTCCAAGATAGAAGCAGGTAAGTTAGACTTAGAGGAAGAACCCTTTAATTTGAGAAACTGTGTCGAAGAATCTTTAGATTTAGTGGCGATGAAAGCTGCCGTCAAACAGCTTGATTTAGCCTGCGAACTGGACGCTAATACTCCCACATTTGTGTACGGAGATGTCAGCAGATTACGGCAAATATTGATAAATTTACTCAGCAATGCTACCAAGTTTACGGAAACAGGAGAAGTTGTAGTAAAAGTAACAGCAAAACAAATTTTTGAGATTGGTGTTAATGGTGAAGAATCAGAAGAATTACCAACTGGCAATTATGAAATTCAATTTATAGTCAAGGATACAGGAATAGGAATTCCGCCCGATCGCCTAAATCTACTATTTAGAGCCTTCAGTCAAATTGACTCTTCCACAACTCGTAAGTACGGCGGCACTGGCTTGGGCTTAGCTATCAGCAAACGACTTAGCGAAATGATGGACGGTGGTATGTGGGTAGAAAGCGAAATCGGCAAAGGCTCTCAGTTTTATTTTACCATAAAAGCCTACCCAGCACCTCCTCCCAAGGAGAATTTAAACCTAGATATACCCCAGCCCCAACTAGCAGGTTTACGACTGCTAGTAGTAGACGACAATGCTACTAGCCGGAAGATTCTCACCTTGCAAGCTAAGTCTTGGGGAATGATTGTCCGCGCCGCTAAATCTGGTGTTCAAGCACTGAGAGTGCTGCAACATGAAAGTCAATTTGACCTGGGAATTTTAGACTTTCATATGCCAGGAATGGATGGTATTACTTTAGCAGAAAAAATTCGTACTTTCCCCAAAGGTAAAACTTTACCTTTAATAATTCTTAGTTCTGGTGGTAGGCCATCTCGCAAAGAACTTCAAGGGCGAGTTGAATTTGCGGCTTTTATTTATAAGCCAATTAAACAATCCCAACTTTATGAAGTTTTACTCCGCATTAGTAGCGGTGAATGGAGTAATGATTATCCGTGCTTTTCTCAACCTGAATTAAATACAGAATTGGCTGAAAAACTACCTTTAAAAATGCTGGTAGTAGACGATGTAGAAGTTAATCAGATCGTAGCATCACAGATGTTGCGTAAGTTAGGATATAGCCCTGATGTTGCCAGTAGCGGACAAGCGGCGCTGGATGCTTTGAGGCTTTGTGAATATGATGTTATATTTATGGATATGCAGATGCCAGAGATGGACGGGCTGGAAACTACTCGCCATATTCGACAGCAATTTTCCGGGGATTTAACAGAGCTAAATCCTGAAGGAGAATTGGAGATTTCAGCATCAGAAATTGTGGCAACTGGAAATCAATCTAATAATCCAAAATCCAAAACTTGTGCTGAGCGAAGTCGAAGTATCCAAAATCTAAAATCAATCTGTCCTTGGATTATTGCCATGACGGCTAATGCGATGCAGGGCGATCGCGAAATTTGTTTAGAAGCTGGGATGAACGATTATATCAGCAAGCCAGTACGAGTCCAGGCTATAGTTCAAGCACTCAGTCTGTACGATCGCTCTTTACTAGATTCCAATCTTCACAATCAAGATACAGATCCGATTAAATCGAGTTTTCAGGGAGATTCTGGGAACGAAAATGATGTAGCAAAAACAACTGTCACTGAAAAACTATCCGCCCCCACAATTGACGAATCTGCCTTTGAAGAATTGAAAAAAATCATTGCCCGTGCAGGGGTTTTGATCTCACAAATTGAAGGTATAACTCCATTAGAAGACGCTAAATTGACACTGATTAACGATCGGAGTTTAGCTAACAATGGGAACATTAAATCTCCGATTTTGCCAACCTTGAAAATTCCCAAGCTAGACGAAGCAGAATCACAAATTTTACTAGCATTAGTAGCCGAGAATTGTGAGCCTAAAACAGAAAAATTGGAAATAGAATTACCACCAATCGACAGCCAAAATTTTGAAGAATTGAAGGATTTATTGGGCGAAGAAGCCGAGGAATTTTGGCTGTCGATAGTTGAGAAATTTTTAGAAGGAGCCCAGCCAAAATTAGAAACGATGTCAGATGCAGTAAGTCGAGCCGATTGTGCAGAAATTAAAGCTTCAGCCCACGCTTTTAGAGGTGCTTGTAGTACCGTGGGAGCTATGCCTTTGTTTCAATTGTGCACGCAACTAGAACAGATGGCTAGGAATGAAACTATCGCAGATAGTGAGGCAATTATGTCAAAAATTCAGGCTGAATATCAGCGGGTAAAAGCCGCCTTGAAATCTCGTTAATCACCTTTCACCAGACATGACATCAATGATTTAAAGTTGGCTGATTTTTAGTCCCGCGAATGCTTCCCAAAATTTTCTATAGTTAAGCCATTTAGCCGATGACACAAGTATAGAATATCTGCAATGCTATGATACACCTAAAAAAAATTAAAAAAATGATTAGTGCTGAATTTAGAAAAACCCCGCAAACAACACCCCAAATTCTGATCGTTGATGACGAAGAAACACAGCAGTTATTTACACGCAAAATCTTGGAAAGAGAAGGATATCTAGTAATCGAAGCATCAAACGGTCAAGAATGTTTGGAAATACTTGAAGAAAATTCCCCAGATATTGTTTTGCTGGATGCGATGATGCCAGTAATGGACGGATTTACTTGTTGCGCTCAACTCAAGGCAAATCCCAAAACTCAAAAAGTCCCTGTGTTGATGATTACAGCACTAGATGACAAAAAATCGGTCAATCAAGCTTTTGAAGTGGGAGCAACAGATTATGTGACTAAACCCATTCACTGGCCAGTTTTGATCCAGCGAGTGCGACGATTGATTCAACAGTCGCAACTTTATCGGGAGTTGATTGAAAGTCAAGAGAAAACTCAAAAATTATTACTGAATATTTTACCAGAGTCGATCGCAAAACGGCTGCAAGCAGAATCAGCCGGCGACTTAGTGATTGCCGATCACTTTCCTAATGTCAGTGTCTTATTTGCTGATATGGTAGGCTTTACTAAACTAGCCTCAGAAATTTCTCCTATTGAATTAATTCTCAAACTTAACTCTATTTTCTCGGAATTTGACAAGCTAACTGAGGAGTATGGGCTGGAAAAAATTAAGACAATTGGTGACGGTTATATGGTAGCATCAGGATTGCCAATACCCCGCGACGATCATGCCGATGCGATCGTAGGAATAGCCGTAGCCATGCAGCAAGCTATGGCACGACTAAACACCCAAACACAAGAATTCCACAGCCTACGAATTGGCATCCATTCCGGGCCTGTGGTGGCAGGAGTCATCGGCACAAAAAAGTTCAGTTACGACCTCTGGGGTGATACTGTAAACACAGCTAGCCGCAGGTCACAGTACAGTTTGCCCGACTGCATTCAAGTGACAGAAGACACCTACAAGCAGTTGTCAAAAAAACATTTCTTTGCAGAAAGAGGATTGATTGATGTTAAGGGCAAAGGCAAGATGAAAACTTATCTCTTAGATTGCTCAAAACATTTCAACAAAGGTACTCAGTGAATCGGTAGTTAAGTATGAAAAATAGAAGGAAAGTGCAAAAATGAGTTTAATTTTGATTACAGACGATGCAGCATTTGCTCGGCGAATGATTCGCAAAGCCGTCGAAGCAGGCGGACATGAAGTCATAGAAGCTGGCAACGGACAAGAATGCTTAGATATGGTTGCTTTGCATTCGCCCGACTGTATTATGACAGATTTGTTAATGCCAGAAATGGATGGTTTTGCTTTGCTAAAAGCCCTGGGCGACAAAGGATCTAAAATTCCAGTAATCGTACTTTCAGCAGACATTCAGGACAGTGCACGGCAGAAGTGCGAAGATTTAGGAGCCTTTATGATGCTGAAAAAGCCTCCAAAAGCCCCAGATATTCAAGATGCGATTCAAAAAGCCCTGAGTAGGAAATAGGAGATAGGAGAGTGGAGCTAACAGCGGATGAATTAGATGCCTTGAAGGAGCTGATCAATATTGGTGTGGGCAATGCTGCTGGAATGTTGAATGAAATGATTCAATTTCCCATCAAGTTAGAGATTCCAGATGTTGAACTTTTATCTTCTACTGAGTTGCAAATAGAATTAAAAAAACGCTTCGGCATAGAGTTGTTTTCTGTTGTACAATTAGGCTTCAGTGGTTCATTTTCTGGCAGCGCTCAGCTACTCTTCCCAACTGAGAGTGCGGTGAATCTAGTTTCTGTTCTCACTGGCGAAGATAAAGCAAGTCTTGACCTGGATTCTCTGAAAATCAGTACCCTCAGCGAGGTGGGGAATATGGTCATCAACGGTGTTATGGGTTCAATTAGCAATGTCTTAGATCAACCATTAGACTATGCGATTCCGTATTACGTGGAGGAAGACATTCAGGAACTATTATTAAAGGAACAGTCTCTTGACTATGGTACTGTGCTGTTAGCTCCGGCTCATTTTAGTATAGAAGAATTGGAAATTCAAGGAGACATCATGTTGTTTTTTGATGTGGGTTCGTTCAAGCTGTTATTAAATGCGATCGCAGCAGTATCGTAATACTAATAGCCGTTAAGACAGAGATGTTGTACCATTGTTGACTGTTGACTGTTGACTGTTGACTGTTAACCGTTAACTGTTAACTGTTAACTGTTGACTCGTTAACTGTTTGAAGAATACCGATCCTGCCGGAAATGATATGATATCAATTCCGGTAACACCGAAATGATATAGAGGACACGGCAGTGCCGTGTCCCTACAATGTTATTTTGG
>JAYTZD010000136.1:0-1972 GCA_043742065.1 Oscillatoriales bacterium | reverse complement strand
GGTTTATCATCTTAGCCCTAGGAACCAGTGCCTATGCTAGGAGTTACAGTGCGTGGGGGCCAGCGCTGGCATGGACTGCCGGATTAGCAGTAGCTTTGATGCTGTTTGGTTCCGTACTGCTGCATGAATTGGGACACAGTTTGGCGGCCATGTCCCAAGGGATTAAAGTTAATTCCATTACCCTATTCTTATTTGGTGGAGTTGCATCGATCGACTCGGAATCAAAAACTCCCGGTCAAGCTTTTCAAGTAGCCATCGCCGGCCCTCTCGTCAGCTTCGGACTGTTTTTAATCCTCGGCTTGGGTTCTGAAGTTTTACCAACAAATCTCCTACGGATAGTCACAGAAAGGGTAGCAGAAATCAATCTGATTCTGGGATTATTTAACTTAATTCCCGGTTTGCCTTTGGATGGAGGACAGGTTTTAAAAGCCGCCATTTGGAAAATCAGCGGTTCTCGATTTACTGGTGTTCGCTGGGCGGCAAGAATCGGGCAAGTTTTAGGTTGGTTAGCCATTGCTTTTGGACTAACTTCATGCCTCCTAGCCCGCGAACTCGGTGGCTTATGGATTGCACTAATCGGTGGATTCGCCATCCGCAATGCCATAGCTTATAGCCGTTTTGTTTCATTACAAGAAGCTTTGCTGAAAACCAAAGCAGTCGATGCCATGACTCGTGAATTTCGAGTTGTTGATGCGAATTCAACCTTACGAGAATTTGCCGATCGCTATTTGTTAGAAGTCAATCCATTCCCATTTTATGTTGCAGCAGACAACGGACGGGATTTAGGTATAGTGTCGATCGACGATATCCGCTACACAGAACGCAGTCAGTGGCAAATTCAGACTTTGCACAACATTTTGAAACCGCTGGAAAGAATCCCCACAATCTCCGAAAAATCATCCCTAGCCGAAGTAATCAACACTATGGAATCTTGTCAGTTGTCCCGAATCATCGTCCTCTCACCCATCGGTTCAGTAGTGGGTACGATTGATCGCGGTGACGTGATGAAAGTTTTGGCAAAATACCTCAAACCCACAGTCTCTGAAGCCGAAATCAAGCGCTGCAAAGCAGAAAATAGCTATCCCCAAGGATTGCAATTAGGTGCGATCGCCAAAACTGCACAAGACAACTAAAATTTTGGCATCAATCAGGGGCATTTACGATTGCAAAAATTTTAAATTGTTGAAACAACCACAATCGATATGCCCAATTTTTTCCGACAATGGCATGATCTGTTGAAGAAGCGAGCAGCGCCGGGAAAAAACTTAACTTTTTCCTTCCCCCTTCCTGACTTGCAACCTCTGATTATTACCTGTATTGCCGTGACGGGAACCCTATTGGGAGTCAGGCATTTAGGCTGGTTGCAGCCATTGGAATTAAATGCTTTCGACATGATGGTGCGATCGCGTCCCGATGCCGTTGCTGATCCCAGATTGCTGGTAGTTGAAGTCACCGAACATGACATTAATACGATTGAAAAATGGCCAATTTCCGATCGCACTTTAGCAAAAGCCATCGCCGAAATAGCCCGTCTCGAACCCACAGCCATTGGCATAGATATGATTCGCAATACTCCCTACGAACCAGGGAATGCCGAATTAGTAACTCAATGGAAAAACCCCAAAGTAATCCCCATTACCTTAATCGGTAACTCTGATCAAGATCCAGTGCCACCACCTCCAAATATACCAGAAAATCGGGTAGGATTTAACGATATAGTGGTCGATCCAGATAGTATAGTTCGGCGCAATTTGATGTTTGCTGGCAATGGCAACAAGACACTGACTTCATTCTCAATGCGGCTAGCTTTTGCTTATTTGGATAGCAAAAAGGTCGATTCTAAATTGACAGAAAAACAAGAAATTCAGGCAAATAAAGTAGTATTTTCAAAATTGCGATCGGACTCAGGAGGTTATCAAAACATTAGCAGTCAAGGTTATCAAATTCTACTCAATTACCGCTCTGCTGGAAA
>JAYTZD010000135.1:0-7954 GCA_043742065.1 Oscillatoriales bacterium | reverse complement strand
CATCTCCGACTTCGGGGCCAAAGGTGAAGTCTAAACGCAAGCCAAGATTTTGAGGGCGAAGTGAAACCCCTACTAAATCGGCACTTTTTAAGTCTTCTAAAAAGGTTTTGAGGTTGAGTGCGATCGCGGTTGTCATAGAATCACTTTTTCTCCGGTATTATGTGTCTTAGCCCCTGGTTCAAATTTTATTTGATTTCCATCTCTATTGTATCTACGACGGTAAATTTTGCCCTCCGTCCCGCGTATCTGAGGCCCTGTACGGACTATTTCACCATTTGGTCTAATATTAATTATACTACCATCTGGGTGTTCAAAGCTTTGATAGCCACCTTTTGTGCTGGTTTGAAATTGGAAGCCGTAACTCTCCAGTATGGCGATCGCTGCTGGTAAGGTTTGTCCTGTTAAATCGGGGAGTTGTTGTGCGGCTGGATTCATTGGTTGTGAATGGGAAATATTTTGAGCGATCGCCATTTTGATTATAAAATGGCGATCGCTCTTCTGATTATAAAACGGGATCGCCCTTCTGAATTATTAGAAAGGGCGATCGCTCTTCCCAATTTCTGATTACCAAATTACAGGTTGTGTGAGGCTTGACAAAAAATGGCAAAATCTGCCATAATTAAGATAACGAGTTAAATGAGGTAAGTAATACCTGTGACAAGCATGAATATTTCTCTACCTGACTCAATGCGAACTTATATAGAAGCACAGGTAGCTCAAGGTGGTTATAGTACAGCTAGCGAGTATTTCCGCGAGTTAATTCGCCAAGACCAAAAACGCAAAGCTTCAGAACGTTTGGAAGCGATGTTATTAGAGGGTTTGGAATCTGGAAATCCTACGGCGATGACGGAGGAAAATTGGATGGAGATTCGTCAAGCTGTGCGATCGCGTATTTCCCAGAATCAGGGGTTGCAGGAATAAAAATGACCTCGATCCAAAAACGTCCGCAAGTTATCCGCGATTTGATTGAATTAGCAACTTACGTTAAAGTAAGTGCTATGTAGTCATTAAAAAAGTGAAAAATAACATGAGTATCGCCCAAAACCCTGAAACAAAGCTGATCGACAAAATTCGTAGTTTACCGCCCGATAAAATCACGGTATTAGAAGATTTTCTCGACTTCCTATTAACGCGAAGTGAAGCTCGTCTTCTCGTTTATACTGCAACTAAACTCTCAGAAGCAGCTTTTGCTAAAATTTGGGATAACCCAGAGGATGCGGAGTATGACGAGTTATAATTTTGGTGATGTGGTTTTAGTTCCGTTTCCTTTTACCGATCAAACTACAAATAAAAAACGTCCAGCAGTTGTGATTAGTTCTGACGTTTATAATGCAGAATATCCCGATCGCATTCTGATGGGTATAACGAGTCAAGTTAGCAGTAGCCCGAAAGTCGGTGATATTACCATCACAGATTGGCGAGGGGCTAGGCTTCTAAAAGCGTCTATGATTAAGCCTGTTATTACGACAATTGAGATGCAACTGATTATCAAAAAACTGGGAAGGCTTCAAGATGTAGATATCCAGTCTTTGAAAGAGGGATTGATTGGAATTATAGGTAATAATTGAGCGATCGCCCTTCTGAATTGTTAGAAAGGGCGATCGCTCTTTTTTGACCGCAGATGGACGCAGATTAATACGGATGTAGAATGAGATAATTCGCCTGGGATTTGATGTTTTTGGAATTATTCTATTTCCTCGATCGCTCCTTCGCAAAGCTGAACCAAATTCTCTAACTTGATATTCCGAAATATACTGGCGGCAGTAGTGAAAGCTGAAATTGCTTCAGGCTTGTTACCCTGTGCCGCGCAAGCTGTGCCGATGTAACACCAGATACGGGCTGTGCTGTACAAATCGTGAATTTGTTCGACTAAAGCTAACGCCTGTCGGTACTGCTGAAGTGCTTCCGGATACTGTTCGTTAGCTAATGCTACATCGCCGATCGCAATCAGGGTATTGGCTTTGCCCAGATTGTCTCTTACTTGCTCGAAGAGTTTCAAAGCCCGATCGTAGTGCTCTAGGGCTTCGTCTGCTTCGTAAAACCGGAAATGGATTTGCCCGAACCAATACACCACATCGGCGCCGAAACTTTCTGGCACTCGTTCCGCCTCAACCTGTTCTTGTACGGCTGCTAGCAGCGCCTCCGCTTCCCCCCGACGAAAATTACCATCTAACTCCCAAATATAGTCCTCAAACTGATTGCTACCTGCCTCAAAATCAGCCACCACAGCGTGATAAATCTGTTCGATTCGATTCGTCGTATTCTCTGCACCAAAATAGTCAACTAGACGCTGGGAAAATTGCTTAAACGCTTCTCGATCCGTTTCCCATAAATGCTTCAGCATCGCCTTCCGAGTCCGTTCGTGGATATTGTATCCTCTGTCGGGAAACACTTCCACAAACGAGAGACGCTGGAGTTGCAGATACAGCGCTTCTGCCTGTTGAGCTAAATCTGGCTGTAACGCCCCTAAGATATTGGCATCAAACCAATGCGGCACGGCGGCAGACAGCGCCATTGCCCTTAACTCTGGCGACAGCACCGACAGAGAAAGTTCTGCCAGCAGCCAATCTTTTTCTTCCTCCGTCTGCGCCTGTACCAATCGCGCTAAAAAGTCGGCGTTCATATCTTCTGCTGCCTCGTCCGTGCTGCACTTTCTAAGAAGAGAACCACTTGTGCTGGTACACCTTCTACCGCATCGATCAAAAAATCAATTTCTTCGGAACTGAAGCAGTAGCCAACGTCCTTAACGTAACCATACCAGGCTTCGCGTTCCATAATCCGATCGAGCTTGCAGTGATGATATTCGTTTTGCCATTCGATCATAGGTTGGGGAATAATTTGTCCTGCCACGATCGCAAATAGCTTTTTGTTGAGTGCCACTTCGTGCAAAAACGAACTCTGGATCCATCCTGCGAGTTCTTCCGTCGCACCATTGTATGTATCTAGAATAAATGCGATCGGGTGCTCGAACCGTTCTAAATCTTCAAAAAAAACCTCTTGAAGTTGAGTTAAACGATACTTTCGTTCCTCTGGCAGCACATCCAAAATCACCTGAATGTTGCTGCCTTCCCCCGTCAAACGGTTGTTCTGAATCTGAACACCAGAATTGAAAAGGCGATCGATCTTGGCATTAAAATTCGGAAAGTGTTTTTTTCCGAGTGCGCGCTGAATCCGGGAAAACACAAAAGGAATACCAGCTTCCGCCCCTTTGAGGTCGATTACAACTGGATGAATTTTCTGGATGCACAGTCCCTGAAACCGCCCCATCAAACCCGTTTTCCCATAACCCGACGGTGCTTCAATCAACAAAATCCGTTCTTGCACCTGCCCCCGCAACATCTGTTCAAACAGGTGCAACTCCCGCGTGTGATTCGCAAAGTGCTTTTGCGTCATGGTGGCGTCCCCGAATCGCTATCTCTCGTGCTGATGCTAGTACCCTCTCCAGTTAGTTTATTCTCTTCTACCAAAGCATCCCTAGCTTTGATGCTACTCAGTTTCCCCTCCAGCGTATTTCCTCGAATCGTCGTCTTGGGTGACGAGTTCCCAGACTGACTTTGTTGAATCACCAAAATCGAGCTCACTAATGTCAAAACCGATAGTGCCAAAGGAACCCACGGTTTCCAGTTGTCCGGCAAATTCGGTAACTGGTTAGTAAAATATCCCACCAACAAGGCAATCAACCCAGAAGCAAAGTAGAATAAAAATTGGTTCATAGCATTAGAGGAGCGATCGAATACTCTCGGTTTTATCTGCACCCTATTGTGACAAAATTCCGGGGATTTTACTACCACAATTGATGTACGGGCAAGATGCCCATCCCACAAGATTTATGTTTTTTGTGGGATGGGCATCTTGCCCGTCCTAATTATTTTCCAATAGGTCTATTAGCTAAAAAATCTCCCCAGCAATCATCCCCGCCAATATCACAAATCCCACCCAAACATTTTGGCGAAAGATTTGACCGTAAACGGGATTCGGAATATCCGCTTTTCGCAGTTGACTGTATTGCAAGAACCACAAAACTGCTGCACCACAAATTGCCATCCAAAAACCAATATGCAAGTGCAAATCAATCCCCATTGCCACTAACAAAGCCACAGTACCAACAAAGAAAAAACCCACAGCATTAGTTACACGATCGCCAAAAAAGATAGCGCTGGAATTCACGCCCAAACGCAAATCGTCTTCTCTGTCGCTCATCGCATAAACTGTATCAAATCCCATCGTCCAAAGCACTACTGCGCCCCACAGCAACCAAGTAGCTAATTCTAGTTTCCCAACGGCTGCACTCCAACTAATTAAAACTGCAAATCCCCAGGCGATTGATAATACTAATTGCGGCACTGGAAAGAATCTTTTTGCTAGCGGATAGCAGATAATTACAGGTACGGCGGCCACACATAGCCAGAAACTTAACGGATTGAGATAAAAAGCGAGAATCGCCGCGCAAGCAAAGGAAATTAAGGCAACTCCTATTCCAGTTTGCACGGTGAGGGCGCGGGATGCAAGGGGGCGCGATCGCGTTCTTTCTACTTCCGGGTCAATATCGCGATCCCACAAGTCGTTGATCACGCATCCCGCCGCACTCGTGGCTAAGGTGCCCAACACAATCACACCCACCAATGCTGCGGGCGGTGTACCGTGAGTGGCCAAAAAAACGGCCCATAGGGCTGGAATCATTAAAATTAACCTTCCTGCGGGCTTGTCCCATCTCAAAAGCCGGATGATAGTAAGTAGTGTAGATTCAGATTGGCGATCGGGCTCGGTAAGCATTTTAATTTTAGATTGGAGATTCTTAATATTTTAAGCCGTTGACTAAGTAAATTCGTGAAATAATCATAAATATCTGTCAACCCCGATACACTCCTATGGTTAATTCACTTGCTGCTGCGGAGTCAAATCGCATTATTGCTGCGATTGATATGGGTACTAACTCGTTTCATATGGTGGTGGCGCGAATCGATCCAAAATTGCCTGCGTTTACGATTATTGCTAGAGAAAAAGATACGGTTCGATTGGGTGATTGTGAACCAAAAACAGGGTGTTTGAAGTCTGAAGTGATGGAAAGGGCGATCGCAACTTTGCGCCGTTTTCAAGATATTGCTAAAACTTTCAATGCTGAACAAATTATCGCTGTGGCTACCAGTGCGGTTCGAGAAGCCCCGAATGGTCGGGATTTTCTCAAACGAGTTACTGATGAATTAGACCTGAATGTTAGCTTAATTTCCGGTCAAGAAGAAGCACGGAGGATTTATCTGGGTGTACTTTCGGGAATGGAATTCAACAATCAATCCCAGGTGATTATTGACATTGGGGGCGGTTCTACTGAATTAATTTTAGGAGATAGCGCAGAACCTCTCTGTCTCACCAGTACCAAAATTGGTGCGGTTCGTCTGACTGGAGAATTCGTCAAAACTGACCCGATTAGCAAAGAGGAGTTTGCCTATTTGCAAGCTTATATTCGGATTGCGCTGGAAAGACCGATCGACGAATTGCGTGCCCAATTCAATCCAGGCGAAACTCTCCGTTTAATTGGCACTGCTGGAACCATCGAAACTTTAGCTGCAATTAACGCTCGCGAAAATTTGGGAACTGTACCAAGTCCGCTGGCTGGCTATCAATTAAGTTTAAAGGATTTGCGCGATTTAGTCAATCGTTTTCGCAAACTTTCCTATGCCGAAAGGTTGGCAATTCCGGGAATGTCGGACAAGCGGGCAGAAATTATTCTGGCGGGCGCTTTGATTTTGCAGGAAGCGATGACGCTATTAGGAATGGAATTTCTCACGGTTTGCGATCGATCTTTGAGAGAAGGCGTAATAGTTGACTGGATGCTGGCACACGGTTTGATTGAAAACCGCTTGCGCTATCAAGGCTCAATCCGCCAGCGCAGCATTCTGCACATGGCAGAAAAATATCAAGTTAATTTAGAACAAAGCGAAAGAATCGCAGCTTTTGCGCTCAATTTGTTTGACCAAACTCAAGGCATTTTGCATTATTGGGGAACGGAAGAACGGGAATTGTTGTGGGCGGCGGCAATTTTACACAACTCCGGTTTGTATGTCAGTCATTCGGCGCACCACAAGCATTCTTACTATTTAATTCGGAATGGTGAGTTATTGGGATATACTGAAACTGAGATTGAAGTAATTGCTAATTTATCTCGCTATCACCGGAAAAATCCTCCCAAGAAAAAGCACGAGAATTTTGTAATTCTTCCGAAGAAGTACCGGGAAGTGGTTAGTAAATTGCATCCGTTACTCAGGCTGGCTGTGGCTTTGGATAGACGGCAAATTGGTGCAATTTCTGATTTTAAATGCGAACACCGCCCGGAAGTTCGAGAGTTTCGCTTACATCTAAAACCCCTGAATCCTGGTGATGATTGTGCGCTAGAACTCTGGAGTTTGGATTATAAAAAGCCTGCTTTTGAATATGAGTATAATCTCAAATTAGTCGCAACTTTGGAACCTAATCTCGTGACAGTTTAACTCCCGCTCCCTGAGCCCTTCGACGGAGTTTATCCTGAGCGTAGTCGAAGGGCAAGAATCATGCAACTAAAGATGCTTCGACTACGCTCAGCAACCCGTTCCCTGAGCGTAGTCTAAGGGCAAGATAAGATGCTTCGACTACGCTCAGCAACCGCTCCCTGAGCGAAGTCGAAGGACAAAAATCATGTAACTGAAGATGCTTCGACTACGCTCAGCAACCTACTCGCTAACTACGCTTAACATAAAGTACAACAATGTCAAATCCCTTACTTTCCCTCAACTACGAACCCGCCATCGAATCCCTCGGTGGCGACTATTTTGATGAAGTCCCAGCGGCCGATTTTCCCCAGCACATCCTCCGCTTCCGCAACGACAAATTATTGCCAACATTGGGTTTAGATCCAGCACAAGTAACCGACGAACATTTTACCCAAGCATTCGGCAAATTTCACTGCGTCCGTCCCTTCCTCGCACTCCGCTACCACGGCTATCAATTCAACGAATATAACCCCAATTTAGGGGACGGTAGAGGCTTTTTGTACGGTCAAGTTCGCGGCACTGATGGCAGACTTTATGACTTTGGCACAAAAGGTTCCGGCCGCACTCCCTACTCGCGGTCTGCTGATGGTAGACTGACTCTCAAAGGGGGAGTTCGCGAAGTTTTGGCGGCTGAAGCTTTGCACCGATTGGGTGTTCGGACATCTCGCTGTTTTAGCTTAGTGGAAACTGGGGATGCTTTGTGGCGGGGCGATGAACCTTCTCCAACGCGATCGTCTGTAATGGTCCGTTTTAGCCATTCTCACATCCGGTTTGGTACTTTTGAAAGATTGAATTACTTACGCCGCCCGGATTTGATTACAAAACTTTTAGATTTTGTGATTGAATATTACTATCCTGAGTTGCATTTGAAAGCAAGCAATACTGATATTTCTCAAGCTGAAAAATATGTATTATTTTATGCTGATTTAGTTAAGAAAGTGGCGGAATTAGTTGCTCAGTGGATGGCGGCGGGATTTTGTCATGCTGTGCTGAATACTGATAATATGTCGATTACTGGAGAAAGTTTTGATTACGGGCCTTTTGCTTTTATCCCAACTTACGATCCTAAGTTTACAGCAGCTTATTTTGACCATTATGGTCTTTATTGTTACGGTAATCAACCGTTTGTTTGTAGGGGGAATTTAGAGAAGCTTCAGAAACCGCTAGCAGCGGTAATTCCTCAAGCTGATCTGGATGCTGCTTTGGCAAAGTTTGGTGATTATTATAATACGGCTTATCGCGAGTTGATGTTGAATAGATTGGGATTTGAGGATTTGCCAGAGGCGGAGGGCGATGAGTTGTTGAAGGTGACAATTAAATTGCTGGCGGAGTCTCAAGTCGATTATCAAGGTTTCTTTTTTGAGTTGCGAAAACAGTTCAATCATAGTTGGCGAGATGATGCTAGTCAAATTTTTAGTGAGGCCCAAGCG
>JAYTZD010000134.1:0-7959 GCA_043742065.1 Oscillatoriales bacterium | reverse complement strand
ACGGCAGTGCCGTGTCCCTACCCAAAATAACACTGTAGGGACACGGCACTGCCGTCTCCTCTATATCATTCCGGTGTTACCGGAATTGATATGAACAGGCAAGATGCCTGTTCCACAAGAAATATGGTCGATATCTAATGTCCTTGAGTGCGGCGAATTTCAGTAATTTGATCTGCCACATCCAAAATTCCTTGCGGCATCGATGGACCAGTAAAAATCAGATCCAAATGATGCGGCTTACTATCAATTAATGCCAGCACTTCTGCTTCGGGAATTAAACCCAAATTAACCGCCAGACTCAACTCGTCGAGAATGATTAGGGCATAACGGCCTTCGCGGACAACTTCTTGAACGTATTGCCACAATTGGGCGATCGCACCTAGTTCCAATTCATCCAAATCAGCATTATCAATACAGCGTGGCAAATCGCACCGCACCCAATCTAAATTCTGCCCCAGCCGCATCGGATGCTGGTGTCCTTGATTAATTCCCCCTTTGAGGAACTGCACCGCCAGTACCGCAGTTCCCTGTCCTGCAATTCGTAGCGCCTGAGCCATCACAGTTGTAAAAAAGCAGCGGTGCGGGCCTGTAAATACTTGCACCAACCCTTCAACAGTGTAGGGCAAGCTGTGGGTCAAATTGAGGTTAGGAGTTTTTAACTGGGCAACCATAGGGCAATAATTTAATCAACAACTAAGTCTTGAGGGCTGCTCCGACCTTGAGATAGAAGAAGCCTGCTTGACAATATATAGTGTACTTGGCCGATCGCAAATCGGATCGAACGCTAGATATACTCGTTATCAAAAGTTAGCTGTAGTGGCGATCGCAGCCATTTTGCCCGATCGAACTCAATAACCGTTAAACTTTGAATGTCGCAGCGCTAGGAGCAAGGCACAGTGAGATTGGTAATTCTGGGAGGGCCTGGAGCGGGGAAGGGAACTCAGGCACAACAACTGTGCAGCAATTTGAGCATTCCTTTGCTGGCTTTGGGGGATATTCTGCGAGAGGCGATTGCTTCTGAAACAGATTTGGGCAAGTTGGCGATGCCTTATGTGGAGACAGGGGAATTAGTTCCCGACGCCACTATGATTCAATTCATTCGCCGCCGACTGCTGTTGTGGGATGTCTTTAATGGCTGGGTGTTGGAGGGTTATCCGCGAACGGCTTTTCAAGGTGAGGAGTTGGATTTTTTGCTCTCAGATTTGGGACAACAGCTAGATTGGGCGATTTGGTTGAAGGTTCCGAATGAGGTATTGTTGAGTCGATCGATCGAACGAGATCGATCGGACGATAGTCCAGAAATTTTGCAGCGCCGACTAGATTTATTTTACGAGCAAACTCTCCCGATTTTAGATTATTATGAGTATCGCAACAAGCTGTTAATTATCAACGGCGATCAGTCACCAGAACAAGTGCAGCAGGATATTCTTAAAGTTGTCAGTTGATAGTTGTCAGTTGATAGTTGATAGTTGATAGTTGATAGTTGATAGTTGGCAGTTGGCAGTTGGCAGTTGCGTTCCCTGAGCGTAGTCGAAGGGTCGAAGGGTCGATTGGTAGTTAGCATTAGCCGTTATTTGTTGATTGTTACCAATAACAAATAATGAATAACGAATAACGAATAACAAATAACGAATAACAAATAACAAATAACTTATGTTCATAAAACGTGCCGATGGCAGACAGCCAAATCAACTTCGTCCCATTAGTTTCGATCGCGAATTCAACAAATTTGCCAGTGGTTCAGTGCTCGCAAAAAGCGGCGATACTCAGGTACTGTGCAGCGTTACGATTAAGCCGGGAGTACCTAGGTTTCTGGAGAATACTGGCAAAGGTTGGCTGACTGCGGAGTACCGAATGTTACCAGGATCTACGCCGCAGCGACAAGAGCGGGAGTTTATGAAATTATCGGGGCGCACTCAAGAAATTCAGCGGTTGATTGGCCGGAGTTTGCGATCGTGCTTGGATATGCAACTGTTGGGAGAACGAACAATTATTGTCGATGCTGATGTTTTGCAAGCGGATGCGGGGACTCGCACGACTTCTATCAATGGCGCGTTTGTGGCTGTGGCTGATGCTTTGAATAAGTTGGTGCAAAAAGGTGATTTAGTGCGATCGCCCTTAATTCGCCAAGTGGCGGCCGTATCTGTGGGGCTTTTGGAAGGCGAACTGTTTTTAGATTTGAATTATCTGGAAGATGTGGCGGCGGAAATTGATTGTAATGTGGTAATGAATGGAGATTTGAATATTATTGAAATTCAGGGAACTGCGGAAGAAGGAAGTTTCAGCCGGAGTCAGTTAAATCAAATTTTGGATGTGGCAGAAACAGGGATTCAAGAATTGTTGGAGGCTCAGCGGCAGGCTTTGGTTTAGTAGGTAAATCTAATTAAATCTAAAATCTAGTTGACTGTAGCATAGATTATAGATAAACTGGAAAATAACTACCATTGATGATTCAGTAAATTTTAGATTATGACGCAATTTATCGAAGCTGATTTAAAATCTCTAAATCCTGAACAAATAAAACGAACATTTAAAAATATCAATCTGGTCAATGTCGATATTTTTTTACCTGATACGGAAAAAATGATAGATCAGATTTACAGTTTTCTGAAAAATCATACTCAGTCAGCAAAAAGCCTTAAAAAGATTGATGATGGAGACATTATAGATTGTTGGCAGGACTACATGACCTCTCTTTTAAATAAGACAAAGGTGAAAGACGATAGTTTAAATAGGCAAAAAAAGCTGATTCTATCAGAAATTTATAAGATTCATGCAGTCACTGAAGTCAGCGATCAATTAGCAGCCATCGCACGTAATATTTTACTGTTTGTGTTCCAATCATTAGGAGAGAAAGAAAAACAGCAATTAATTAAAAAAATTCAGGAAGAAACTTCTGTTAAATATCATTTTAAGCTAACGGATGATATCTTAAATAAAGCGTTGATAGAAGCCATTTTAAAGGGTTTTACTCCGGCTGCTTTAGGCGCTTCACTGCCGATAATAACTGGTCTACTATTTAATTATTTATCACACGGTTTCCTATTCACTGTTGTATTACCCGCAGTTTTAGGTGTTTTAGGTATAAACTTGGCTGGATTTACAGGGAGTTTAGCAGCTATATCAGGGCCTATTGGATGGGGAATTGCTGGAGGTGTTGGTTTGGTAGCGACATCATTAGCAAGTTATAATTTTGTCAAACAGAGAGATGAAATATTATTGATGATGACAATACTTGCTATTTATACTTGTATATATCAAAATCGATCGTCCATGTTCACAGGAAAATAATAATATGTATGAGCAGCTTTTAAAACAATTTCCTCAATTTCAAGATTTAAGAGAGATATCGATTAATTTGATAAGTGGCATCGCTAGCAATCCTAGCAATCAGCAAATTATCGCCCATTTAGAGCCAATATTACCTTTCATTGATATTGCACCCTATGCCGAAATTTTATTATCTTCTACAGGAACTGTAATTGTCAACTCTATTGATATCAAAAAAACTTTAAATATTGTCAACCAAATTCATAATTTATCTTGGATTAATATTGCAGGATCTGGGGTGAATTTAGGAGTGAATTTATTAGGTTATTACCTGATCAATTCCAAGCTTAAAAAACTTGACAATCAGTTGTATATTGTTCAAAATAAAATAGAAAATTTAATCAATAATGAACAGCGAAAACTTTTATCCATAAGTCAACTTTTAATCAAAAATTCATTGACCTTAACGCTACTTTTAGAAGACCATGAGCTTAATGAAACTGTGGCTTTAAGTATAGAACTCTTATTAGACAAACAGGAAAATAATTTACGAGAATTAGTTTGTCTTCATAAGAACCGATCTCAAATTAGTTTATCGTTAGATCAGATTCATATTATCTACTCAGCCTATGTAAATTTATTAAAAGCTTATCTTACAGCTATTTACTTAAAACAGCAAAATTTAAGGAGACAGGAAGCTAGAATTAAAGAGGCTGAAGAACTCAGTAATATTTTATCATCTCAATCGATTCTCTATTTTATTTATGAAGAATGTTTATTTAATTCTCTAAAAATCTTAACTGAGGCAGAGATCGAACAGATTATTAAGTTGTATAAATTGTACTGCCACAGTTGTATTGACAATCTCAAAAATCATTATAATTTTTTAATTAAAATCAATATAAAAAAGTATCAAATTTTCCAGCAAAGAACCAATAATGCTTATCAACCTATAATTTGGATTAAGCATTAAGTTGAGTGGCAAAAATCAAGGACAAAAAATCTAAATGTAGTGTTGATGATACTGATACTTAAGATCAATTTTAATTTCATTCCCCTGACTGAATTTGACTCCTCACCCACTTCCTAAACTCTCGAATCATCGACGTTTCACCCACATCTTTTTGCGTTTCCACAAATCCCATAATCTCAGAGGGTGACAAAAAAGGAAAGTGGGGAGAAACCTCCCGCTCTACATATTCCTGACCTTCTAACTGATAAAATATTAAACGCGAACCGTCATAACGCCAAAGCTCTGGCACACCCAAACTCGCATACAATTCCATGCGGTTAATAGAACTGCTAGTGATGTCAATCTCGATTACTAAATCAGGCGGCGGATCTTGATTCAAGTTGATTTGATTGAGGCTGCGGACATTTTCTTCGTTGTCAATGTAGTAGCACTGATCCGGTTCTAATCCGCGTTCTAAATCCTCACGCCTGCAAGTCAGAGAACCCAAGCTGCGAATTTCTACATTTAATTCTTCTGTTACTGTTTCTACAAAACGTCCTAAGATTTGTTTGTTGCCTTCATGGGGTGCTGATGGAGTCATGATTTCTAAAGTACCTCGATCGTAAGTTAAACGAATTCCCCGCTGTTCGGCTAGCTCATTTACCAGGGATTCGTAAGTTGACCAGCTTATATTTTTGAGCACAACTCCGGCTTGTGGGGTTGGAATTAGGGTGGCTGTCATGGCTACCTGCTTGCTTTTTAGCTTATTTATTACATCTTAGCAAAACTTGGTTTAATCCCAGTGCGATCGACCTAGTAAAATTGAGAAGGACTGTCAATTCATTAGTCATCTTGAAGCATAAAGCACCGGATCTTTCAACCCCAATTGCTCAAAAGCCGCCAGCCGCAGCCGACAAGAATCGCAAACACCGCAGGCATTTTCTCCACCTGCATAGCAAGACCAAGTTTGCTCCCAAGGCACTCCCAATTTGTTGCCTAACTCAATAATTTCGGTTTTTTTAAGTTCAATCAAAGGTGTTACAATATTAATAGCTTCTCCTTCTCTGCCCTGCTTTGTTCCTAACCGAAATACTTCCTGCATGGCTTGGATATAATCGAGGCGACAGTCGGGATAGCCGGAATAATCTAAGGCGTTGACACCGATATAAATTCGCTCAGCTTGTAGAGTTTCGGCGTAGGCTAGCGCAAAGCTGAGAAAAATCGTATTTCTAGCTGGAACGTAGGTAATGGGGATGTTTTGAGACATTTCTGTGAGACTGCGCTCGATCGGCAAATCGATCTGATTATCTGTCAAAGCCGAACCACCCCACAGTGTTAAATCAAATTTTACCACCTGATGTGCCTTAACACCGGCCGAAAGTGCGATCGCCTTTGCTGATTCCAACTCCCGCCGATGTCTTTGCTGGTAGTCAAAGGAAATCGCATAACACTCGTAGCCATCGGCCTTGGCTTGATACAAAACTGTTGAGGAATCCAGCCCTCCTGATAATAAAATAACTGCTTTCATTTCAAACATCCTTGATGGAATTAGCTTTTATATTTATATCAAATTTCTTGTGAATTTACAAGGTAGCAATTATTAATTTAAACTGAAATATTGAACCATTTTAAATTGCCAACAAATCGTCTAATTCCCGGTAATCTGGCAAAGTTGTATCAATTTCTATACCCTGCCGCAAAACTGTGCGATCGCGCTGTGACCTAGATAACAATTCGCTGAAATTCCGCGCCTTGAACAAAATCAAATCTGCTGGTAAACCAACTGCAATTCGTCCCAAATTCGGCAATCCCATCAAATCTGCCGGAGTCTTTGTTACCGCACTAGGCCAATCTCCATAGGGCATATCTAAATGAGCGATGCGGACTGCCATATTCAATACTTCTAAAACATCGTGATCGCCAAATCCATAAAACGGATCTCGACAATTGTCACTAGCAATTGCGACTGGAATCCCTGCTGCTTTTAGTTCGTGTACAAGAGTCACTCCCCGCCAGCGTGGTGTACGCCCAGATTGTCTATCTTGCAGGTAAAGATTGCACATCGGCAAGCTGACAATGCCAATATTTGCTTCTTTGACTAATGTCAGAGTTTCTGTTACTAATTCTGGCGGTTGTACAGCTAAGCTACAGCAGTGTCCGCAGATGATTTGACCTGCAAATTGATGACGGATGGCGGTTTTTGCTATTTCTCGCAATGTTACTGATTCTGGATCGTCATTTTCATCGGTGTGGAAGTCGAGGTTTAATCCTCGTTCTTGCGCTAAGGAAAACACTCGTTCTAATTGTTTATCTAAATCTGGATTCACATAAGCAACTCCACCAAAAATGCCGCCGATTTCAGCCATTCTGTCGGCTAACTTTTCGCCTGCTGGTGTCAGTAAATAGTCGAGGGAAACTAGGGAAACTGCTTGCAAGATTAGCCGATCGCTCCATTCGGCCCGCAACTCTTCAAATACTGCTAAACTAATGGTTGCCTGTTCGCCCCCGCTATCGATATGGGTGCGGATGGCTTTGCTACCGTGGGCATAGCTGCACTTTAGCCCGAACTCCATCCGCCGGTAAACATCGTCTGCATTCCAGTTTTTTTGAGCGTCAGCGCCTACTGTGGCGATCGCGCTTGAGAAAGTTCCATCGGGATTGGGAGATCGTTCCCAAGCATGACCTTTGTCTAAATGGGTGTGCATATCCACAAAGCAAGGAAAAACTAAGCCACCGCGCCAATCTACCACTGGGATATCTGCAAATTGGGACGAGGCTTTTGTACCTGCGGGGGTAATTTGGGCGATCGCACCTGTGGCAATTTCCAAATCCACCATACACAAACCATCACGAGTCTGTCTAGTTGCGATCGATTGCGCCTCGATCAGACACAGAGGCACGCAAGCATTTTTTAGTAGATAATTAGATGTACTTGGCAACATTCAATTTGTGAGTTAATATTTTTTTGATAATTTAGTGCTATCATCTTTAACTATAGCAAAAGTCGCAGGAATTGTAAACAGCTATATTTGCCTATTTCTCTGTCTGTTATATTTTCCTGATTCTATACATTTTGATTCAAAATAAATATATACAAGCCCGATAAAATTAGTAGATAAATTAGGATAAAATATATAGCTTTACCAAGCCATAAAAAGTGTGTCAAAACCCAAGCATATAGTTTCAAGCTCCGATCCCGACAAATCCGTCACAAAATATCCTCCCATTCACTGGGGAGAAATCGATCCGCTGAAACGGGGGCCTGTGATTGGCAGTCTCAGCAAATTATCTCACCGCAATGCGATCGGCACTCATTCCGGTTCCTACTCTGTGTATCGAGCATTAGCAGTAGCCAACGGCACACTTCAAGCGGATCATAAACCTGATTTCACCAATACATATCCCGCTGAACACATCGGGCCATATCCCAGTTGGGGTGATGCCAACTTGATTGTTTCTCTCGATCCATTTGGCGCTTTGGTCAGCGAAATTTATACCTCATTTTATCAGCAGGGATACGATATTCGACCAACAATTGCTGTGACCAAAGCTCACATTAATCTGCCAGAAATTCAAGATGCTATTGCCCAAAAACGAGTGCAAATTGATGGCAAAATCGTCAAAGCAGGAGGAGATTTGGCTGTGACAAAAATTGCGATCGATCCAGTGTGGTATTTGCCCGGAATTGCCAATCGAATTGGTGTGGAAGAAAGCATTCTGCGCCGTGTCCTTTTTCA
>JAYTZD010000133.1:0-7978 GCA_043742065.1 Oscillatoriales bacterium | reverse complement strand
CATCTGCTACTGCCGAGTCAGTAGTGCCAAGCAAAAAGACGATCTTGCTAGACAAGTCGAATTCATGCGACAGCGATACCCAGACTCGGAAATCATCCAAGACATCGGCTCTGGACTCAATTTCAAAAGAAAAGGACTGCAAGCCTTACTGGTCAGATTTATGCGCGGAGATCAGCTCACGGTTGTTGTTGCCTGTAGAGACAGATTGTGTAGATTCGGATTTGAAGTTTTCGAGTTCATGGCAAAACAAAACGGTGGAGAAATCGTGGTTCTCTCAAATCCTGTTCACTGCCCAGAATCCGAACCCTGAGCCGATCTTCTTGCCATCCTTCACGTCTTTAGTTGCCGAATACACGGTCTTAGAAGCTACAGCCAGAAAATCCAAGAAGATCCGACTATTCCTAAGCCCTGAACAAAAGGCAATGCTCAAGCAATGGTTTGGAGTTAGTCGTTTTGTCTACAACACAACTATCAAATACTTGCAGCAACCAGGCACTAAAGCCAATTGGATGTCAATCAAAACGGACCTACTTAATGGATTGCCTGACTGGGCAAGGCTAGTACCGTTTCAAATCAAATCAATCGCCATCAAGGATGCTTGCACGGCTGTCAAAAAAGCTCAAGCAGACTTCAAGAAAACTGGCAAGATTTGTGGTGGCAAATTTCGCAGTAGAAAAGATACAAAGCAATCTCTTTATATTCCGAAGTCCGCCATTCAGTTAAAAGGAATTTATCATACAAAGTTGGGTCAGTCGAAGCTGAAAGAGGCATTACCCAAAGACTTCAGTGATGGACGATTGACCCTTGCCTATGGCGAGTATTACATTGTTGTATCTGAAGAAGTGCAACCACGTCAGACCGACAACCAAGGTCGCGTGGTTGCCTTAGACCCCGGTGTTAGAACGTTCATGACTTTCTTTTCTGAGTCATCCTATGGATGGCTTGGGAATGATTCTAATCTTTGGATTCAAAAACTGTGTTTCAGGTTGGACAAGTTGATCTCAAGGATGAGTAAAACGAATAGCCGACAACGCAGAAGACTCAAGAAAGCGGCGGACAGATTAAAGTCTAAGATTCAACATCTTGTCAAAGAGTTGCATCATCAGACTGCTAAGTTTTTAGTTGATAATTTTGACGTGATTCTACTCCCATCGTTTGAGTCTTCCCAGATGGTGAGCAAGTCACGCCGTAAGATTCGCTCTAAAACTGCTCGTCAAATGCTAACTCTGAGTCATTACCAGTTCAAGAAACATCTAGAGTGGAAAGCTTGGGAACAAGGCAAAGTTGCTTTAACTTCTATCAATGAAGCTTATACCTCAAAGACTGTTTCATGGACTGGAGAAGTCAAAAAGATTGGTGGTAGTAGAACGATTAAAGATTCTGATGGAAATCAGATGAACCGGGATCTAAATGGTGCTCGTGGGATTTTCCTTCGGGCATCGGTTGATACGCCTTGGTTGAGATCAAACCTCAACTTATGTATTTGTTAGCGAAAGTTAACGAAAAAGTATCGGAATAAACGTATCGACCAGATTTGATCTCAAACAATTATTTCAATGCCGTTTCGGAGCAACAGCCGGACTTCCAATCCTGATTAAAAGTGAAAGCATTGATTGTACAACCCTTCCAGGTGTCAATTCAGGCAGAGATTTTTGCCAGGGCAAACTAATTTCTCTGACGAGATCTTTAGCTAACCATAATTGCCAGGTTAGCAAAGGCATCAAATCACTCCATCCTTCACACTGTTCAGGAGTGCTGAGCTTAAGTTGAGCCTGATAGCTGGTCGCCAGCGACCATTGCCGTTTTTGAGAACTGTGAGCTAGTCTCGCTCGCGATCGCACTTTTTGACCTGCTTAGTCTAAACTCCAATTGAAACCGCGGCTACAAAAACAAAGTCCGCCTTCGCGGACTGAAGAAATTCAACCCGCGCAGGCGGGTTTCGTCTGTGTAGACGCGGTTTCAACCGCCGGGTTTATCAATCGCAATCTCAACCCGCGCAGGCGGGTGTTGTCTGTGTAGACGCGGTTTCAACCGCCGGGTTTATGAGTTGCGATCAAACAGATCCAATTCGACGCTCGATCGCATTATAGAATCGATCGCCCATATCAACCATCCCCACCTCAATCAACCCCAAATTATCCGCACTCAACACCCGCAAAGGCGATTCCGCACCCCCAACGACACCAATTTTCTGCCACATTTTAGCCAAATGTTCTTGCAGATAAGCTTCCCAAATTCCTTGATTTTTCGGTGCGACAGAAACAATAATACAATTGCCCATTTCACCAAACAGAACCTCATCCCAGCGACTGACATTTGCCGAATCGAAACAGAGATGAATCTCCGCACCCAGTTTACCAGAAATACAACATTCTGCGAGGGCAACGGTAATTCCACCCTCCGCAGCATCGTGGGCGGAACATACCCAACCTGTGCGAATTCCATCACGACAAACTGCTTGCACTTTCCGTTCTAACTCAAAATTGATAGTTGGCGGTTTCCCGGCGACAATCCCGTGAATTGCTGCTAAATATTCCGAACCTCCGAGAGTAGCAAAAGGAAGAATTTTGGGAGTTTCAGTCTTCAGTTCAGAATTGGCAGATTGAAAAAATGTCAGTTCATCTTGACTATTTTCTCCAATTCCTAACACATAAATTAAATCGCCCTTCTTTTGCCAACCTTGGCCGCAAATCTTGGTCAAATCTGGAATCAATCCCACCATTCCAATTACCGGAGTTGGATAAATTGGTTGAGGATTGCCATCAGAATCGATGGTTTCATTGTACAGAGAAACATTGCCGCCAGTTACAGGTGTAGCCAACTCCCGACAAGCATCCGCAATCCCGCGACAAGCTGATGCTAACTGCCAATATCCGATCGCCTTTTCGGGACTGCCAAAATTCAGATTGTCCGTAACTGCGATCGGTTCCGCACCCACACAACTTAAGTTTCTGGCTGCTTCCGCTACGACGGCTTTTGCACCTTCATAAGGATCGAGATAAACGTAGCGGGAATTGCAATCAACCGTGGCTGCAACTCCGGGAATAACCCCCCCCGGCCCCCCCTTGCTAAGGGGGGGAGAAAGTTCGGGAGTTTCTCTACCTTGTGCCTTCTTAAATAGAGGAATTGCTTCTTCTTCCTCTTGAAGCCCCCCCTTAGCAAGGGGGGGTTGGGGGGGTTTTTCTTGACATGGTTCCAGCGGCCGCAATCGGACAACCGCAGCATCAGCACCACCGGGCAAAACAACTGTATTATTTTGTACTTGATGGTCGTATTGACGATAAACCCAGCGTTTAGAAGCGATGCTGGGAGTATCTAAAAGTTTGAGCAAAATCTGATTCCAAGTTTCCAGATTGCCATCAATTTCGATGCCTTTAACTGTACATTGTGGCAACGAATCTGCCGTCCATTCCCAAGCTTTTCTAGCATATTCTGGCGCTTCTGTCAACAGTTCGCGGTGATAAATTGGCGTATTATCTGCCAACGCAGTCGCGGTAATTTCGGCTGCGATTTCGCCTTTAAACAGAATTCGGACGATCGGCTCTTCAATCACTGTGCCTGCGACTACGGCCTGCAATCCCCAGCGATGAAAAATATCGATTAATTCTTGTTCCCGTCCTTTCTCTGCCACAAATAACATCCGTTCCTGGGATTCTGAAAGCAGGTATTCGTAGGGAATCATCCCGCTTTCTCGGACGGGAACTTTGTCTAAATCAAACTCAATTCCGACTCCACCTTTGGCGGCCATTTCTGATGTCGAACAGGTGATTCCGGCTGCACCCATATCTTGGGCGGCGACGACTGCACCAGTTTTGAATGCTTCTAAACAAGCTTCAATTAAGGACTTTTCTAGGAACGGATCTCCTACTTGCACGGCGGGGCGATTGTCCATTGATTTGTCGGTCAATTCTGCACTGGCAAAACTTGCGCCTCCCATGCCATCTCTGCCAGTAGTTGAACCGACATAAAGCACGGGATTTCCGATGCCGGAAGCGCCGGATTTAACTATTTCTTGGGTTTCCATTAAACCCAAGGCCATGACGTTAACTAATGGGTTGTCTGAATAAGCCGCATCGAAGTAAACTTCGCCACCAACTGTGGGCACGCCGATGCAATTTCCGTAATGGGAAATTCCCGATACTACTCCTTTAAATAACCTCTGAGTTTTGGCATCGTCTAGGTTTCCGAAGCGCAGGGAATTCAAAAGTGCGATCGGGCGTGCACCCATTGTGAAGATATCGCGCAGAATTCCTCCTACTCCTGTCGCCGCACCTTGGAATGGTTCGACTGCTGATGGGTGATTGTGGGATTCAATTTTGAAGGCTAATTGTAATCCGTTTCCTAAGTCTATAACGCCGGCATTTTCTCCGGGGCCAACGAGGATGCGATCGCCCTCTGTGGGAAACTGTTTTAATAGCGGCCGCGAATTTTTGTAACAGCAGTGTTCGCTCCACATGACGCCGAACATTCCCAATTCTGCTTTGTTGGGATGGCGGTTGAGGCGTCGCACAATGTCTTCGTATTCTTCGGGTTTAATGCCTTCGGAGGCAATTTCTGCGGGGGAAAATGGGGATTCGGAGATGACAGACATGGAAATTCGAGATAAACCACAGGCTTTATTTTAAATGGTCTTGGTTTGTTAATCTTAGAGGTTACGCACTATAACAAAATTATGTCATCCTGAGTCTGAGCGTAGCGAAGGAACACGAAGGATCTCTATTAGGGCCTAGATGCTTCACTATCCTTCGCTACGCTAAGGGTTCAGCATGACAGTTGACGGAAAAAGTCCTTAATCTAAAATCGAATGAATCAATCTGGAAATCTTAATTTTTCTCACCAAAACTTGCGAAATCGTTCTTTTAAAGGCTTGGATTTATCAGGGGCTGATTTCAGTGGTTGCGACATTCGAGGCTGCAATTTCACTGGGGCGATTTTGAGGGGGGCAAATTTTCAGGGCGCCAGAATGGGACAAAGCCGCAGACGGGTGAGAACTTTGATTGCTAGGGCTGGGGTGACTGCGGTGAGTGTCACTCTGGCTGGGGCTGTGACGGGGATGATTGGGGGTGCGGATGCGGGGGCTGTGGCGGTGGCGGCGGTGGCGGCGACGGCGATTGCTGTGACTAGGGCTGATCCGGGGATTGTGGCTGGGGCGGTGGCTGGGGCTGCTGCTGCGATCGGCGTTAGTGGTATTGTGGCAGTTTTTGGGGGAGATGCGATGAGGGGAATTGTGTTGGTTTTGGTTTCTGGGGTAATACTTGGCTTAACTGCGATCGGGTTTTTTATCGCTGTTGAAGAGATCGAAAAATTGTCGGTGACTTCGTTTAGAAAAGCGGATGTAACTGATGCTATATTTGATGATGCTGCGATGCTGAATGCTGATTTCTCGGATGCGCGAGGCTGCTATTGGTAAAGCAGAAGAAAGTTCGGCAACGGATTTTGTAACGGATTTAACGGATGTTTGGAATAAAATCAATCGTTTTGGTCGTTGACAATTTCTCCAGCATCTTGGTGATTGCTATACTCTTAAAATTCAAAATCTAAAATCCAAAATCTAAAATCCAAAATCGAATGACTAAGTTTCCCCACGATCAGTTTGCGAAAGAATACTTACAAGAGTTATTATCGCCTCTTGGAAAAGTAGAAACCAGCAAAAATGTCACTGCTGAAGTTAGAGAAATTGATGTTTGGTTTCAACCTCAATCGAAAATCAAAAATCGAAAATCGAAAATCGATTGACTCCGACTGCTTCGGAAGCTTTATTAAACAATTTGGGTTTTCGGACTCCCGAAGCATCTGAGGGCTGGGAGAAGGGAGTTTATTTTTTATCGGAGGCTTGGAGAGTTGGGTTAATCGCTATTCACCAACTACCGAAAACTCCAGAGACTATGTGGTTGCGGATGTTGGGTAGGGGGCGAGTGCAGCAAGGGGCGATCGCAGAATTAACTGCATTTCCCATTGATGCTTCAATTCGAGCGAATGCGCTACAATTACTTTATAACTTGCAGGCAAATTTCCAAGCGAATACACCAACTAATCCCGCAGGGGATGATGAAGATCAGGAGTTAGTTATGGCGATCTCACCCCTTTTTCAACAACATTTACAAGAAGCACGACTACAGGGTCTAGAACAAGGACAGCGGTTGATTTTGGAGAGTTTCTTGCAGGTAAGATTTGGGGAGTTAGACCCCCTAAGTCTCACTTTTGTAAGCCCGATATCGGCTCTGCCTACTGCCGAGTTTACGATGTTGTTGGTGCAATTGTCTATGCTGCCGATCGCACAAGTCGATCGCCAACCAGTCCTAAATTTGCTAGCGGCAAGTGTTTTGAACAACCGCTTCAGTGAATCAGGACAATCAGAACCAGAACTCCCGGTGACTCTTATCCCCAATTTGCTCGGATTATCCGCAGAAAACTTGTCATTACTGTTGTCGGAATTGCCTCAATTATCGCTGGAAAATCTGATGGCTAGATTGCCAGAACGATCTACTTAAAAATTAATCATACACCCAGAACACCGACTTTTGAAACAAGTCCGGGTTCTGGGTGTATAATCAGAGGTTGTGGTAATTTGTCATTTGCCGATGAAGTTGCGATCGTTCTTTTCTTTCCTAATTGCGGGTGTCTTAGCACTGTTAGCGCTGAGTGCAGGTGGTTTTTACTGGCTGACAACTCACACTCCCCTCAATTTACTCAACGGCGGGCCCACAACTAATCCGGCGGCGGCTGTGTTTGTCTCGAAACAAGCACCTTTGTTGGTGTCAATGCTGGTAAATCCCGATCGCATCGAAGCCCTACGACAAGTTTTTGCCACTCCCGCAGAAAGAAATCGATCGCACGCCGAATTTGAACAAATCAAAAAAAGCCTCCTCGCCAATACCAACCTGGATTATAGTAGAGATATCCAACCTTGGATCGGTGACGAAATCACCTTCGCGATCACTACACCAGATATCGATCGCGATCGCAACAACGGACAACAAACCGGGTTTCTGCTAGCCCTTTCTTCGCAAAATAGCGATCGCAGCCAGCAATTTCTCGACTCCTACTGGCAAAAACAATCTATTGCTACTAAATCAGTACAGTTTGAGCAATACAAAGGTGTTAAACTTACTTACAAACAATCACCCAAAATCAATCAAAAGTCTCAACCACTTTCACCATTCAATCCGCTGAATCTGCCAAGTTCAAATTTACCATCAAGCTTCGCCACTGCATTAATCAGTAACAGTTCCAATTCCGCAAATAAGCACAATTTCGTTTTATTTGCCAACAATCCGAAAGTGCTACGAGATGCAATTGATAACGTCGAAGTCGGCAATCTCAATCTCAATAATAGTCCCGAATATCAAAAAGCCTTGCAGCAGCTAACTCAAGGCAGAATCGCTTTAGGATTTATCAATATCCCCCAGCCAGAAACAGAAAAAAATCCCCAACTTTCCTTGAATTCCCTAGGAGTTGCTGTCGGAGTAAACCGACGGGGATTAGTTGCTCAAACTGCTTTAGTGACATCGCGAGAAAACACAACAATTCCCAAACTGTCCGAACCAGTACAAGTATTACAATATATTCCCTCAGCTAGCCCTTTCGCGATCGCCAGTACCGATTTAAGCAACTTTTGGACTGAACTCTCATCTGCGATGTCCACCAATCCAGAAGTGTCAAAATTAGCCGATCGCACTTTGGCAGATATTCAGACAGCTTGGGGCCTCAACTTACCACAGGATATATTCAATTGGGTCAAAGGAGAATACGCTTTAGCAGTGCTTCCCGGTTTGTCAAACAGCAGTGATTGGATTTTTGCCGCCGAAACATCTGCTGATTCCCAACAGGCGATCGCCCGCTTGGATGAAATAGCCCGCAGCAAAGAATACAGCATCGGTAGTTTCACACTCAGAAATCAGAAAATTACCGCTTGGACTCAGTTGACAACTAGCCCGAATTATGGTAGTGAAAATAAGCGCAAAAGTGCGATCGAAAC
>JAYTZD010000132.1:0-4078 GCA_043742065.1 Oscillatoriales bacterium | reverse complement strand
AATATTGTCGCCCAAATGCTTCTCCCCTACAACAAACGTTCACACAGATGATCTGTGGGGTTGGGCGAAGCATTTGGACAATCAATCCTGGTGGTGTTCCAAATATTGTCGCCCAAATGCTTCTCCCCTACAACAATCTTGCCATCGCCCGCCCCAAACCGATGAGTTTCACCGATAATAAATGAATAGATAGAAGCATCCCAAATCCCAAATCGCCATGAATTCTGAACGCCAACAAGCCTATCTCAACCTGATAAATCAACTGCTAAATAGTCCCATCGGCGAGGAAGCGGAGGTATTGAAAACTCACCCGGAATTGCTGGATGATGGCTTGCTGGTGGCAATCCTAAAAGAGGCAGATCACCTCAGAGAACAAGGCAGACTAAATGACGCTAATCGGTTGAAAATTTTTGCAGGAGAACTGGGCAAATTCCTACCAAAAATACCATTGAATATAGAGGCAGATAGACTGTTTAAACAAGGCAATCAGCAGTATCAAATTAGTCAATTCAAAGAAGCCTTGCAGTTTTTGGAACAGGCATTAACTATCTATCGGGAAATCGGAAATCGCCTAGGAGAAGCCGCTTCCCTCGCTAATTTGGGCAATGCTTACAAATCCCTAGGGCAATTGGACAGAGCGATAGAATTTCACGAACAGTCTTTAGATATTTCACGGGAAATCGGAGATCACCAAGGACAAGCTAATTCTCTCAGCAATTTGGGCAATGCTCACCAATCCCTAGGGCAATACCAAAAGGCAATCGAATTTCACGAACAGTCTTTAGATATTTCACGGGAAATCAGAAATCGCCAAGGAGAAGCTAATTCTCTCAGCAATTTGGGCAATGCTTACAAATCCCTAGGGCAATTCGAGAGGGTGATAGAATTTCACGAACAGTCTTTAGAGATTAAACAGGAAATCGGAGATCGCCAAGGAGAAGCTAATTCTTTCAGCAATTTGAGCATAGCTTACCGTTCCCTAGGGCAATTCGATAAGGCTATCAAATTTCACCAACAATCTTTAGAGATTGAACAGAAAATCGGAGATCGCCAAGGAGAAGCTGCTACCCTCGACAATTTGGGGATAGCTTACGTATGCCTCAGACAATACGACAGAGCAATCCAATTTTACAAACAGTCCTTAGATATTTCACAGAAAATCGGAGATCGCCAAGGAGAAGGTGCTGCACTCGGTAATTTGGGCAATGCTTACCAATTCATAAAGCAATATCAAAAGGCGATCGAGTTTCACGAACAGTCTTTAGAGATTTCACGCGAAATCAGAAATCACCAAGGAGAAGCTGCTTCCCTCTGTGGTTTGGGCAATGCTTACGGTTCCCTAGGGCAATTCGATAAGGCTATCAAATTTCAACAACAGTCTTTGCAGATTAAACGGAAAATCGGAGATCGCCAAGGAGAAGCTATTTCTCTAAGCAATTTGGGCATAGCTTACTATCATATCAGCAATGGACTTAGGATGCGTTACAAAAGTCTTCCCAAAATCCTAGCCTTCATTGTTAAAAAAATATTCATTATTTTGGAAAGATTACCCCTTGAACAAGCTGAACTAGAACTCAGTGCCTCAATTCAAATGAGTGAAACTCTGCGTTCTGAGTTAGTAAACGACGACCATAAAATATCATTTTTTGACACCCAAGTATCTGCCTATCGCCTACTACAAAAAGTCCTAGTCGCCCAATCTAAATTCGATGAAGCCTTAGAAATATCCGAAAGGTCCCGCACCCGCGCCTTCGTCGAATTATTACAACAAACCCTATTAATAAATGAATTACCAGCCACTGACGAAATAAATAAATTATCCATCCCCAAAATCCAACAAATCGCCCACGAAAGAATCTGCACAATAGTTGAATATTCCATTATCGATCCAGAAATTTACATCTGGGTAATCCAACCAAACGGCAACATCACCCATCGCGCCGCCAACCTCGAACCCCTCAACCAACAAAACCAATCCCTCAAACAAATCATCCTCCAAACCCGCGTCTCCATCGGCACCAATGAAACCGACGACGAAGGCAACAAAATTCAGCTAGAATCCCAGTACAATCGAGACGAAACAGGCGGCTTTCCCCTACTGCAACTCCTCCATCAAATCCTGATCGAACCAATCATCGACTTGCTACCAACCGATGTTAATTCCTCCATCATCTTCATCCCCCACTATGACTTATTTTTAGTACCCTTCGCCGCCTTGCAAGATAGCCACAACCGCTACCTAATCGAAAATCATACCATCCTCACCAGCCCATCCATCCAAGTATTAGAAATCACCCGCCAACATCAAAACCGAGTCCGAGGATTGAGACAAGCTGCCCTAATTGTCGGCGATCCAACTATCCACCCAAACTTCCAATTAGAACCCTACAACCTCCGCCAAATTCCCAGGGCAAAAGAAGCCGCCGAAGCCATTGCCGCCACTTTAGGAACCCAAGCAATCAGCGGAGACAATGCTACAAAAGTGGCGATTTTAGACAGGATGCTAAACACGCGCATCGTCCATTTATCCGCCCACGGACTCATCGACGATTTCCAAAGTTCCGGCATTCCCGGCGCGATAATTTTAGCACCATCGGGAGACGACGACGGCGCAATTCATGCTATTGATATCCTGCAATTAAAACTCGATTCCGAACTCGTAGTATTGAGCGCGTGCAGCACCGGCCGCGGTAAAATCACGGGAGATGGAGTCATCGGATTGTCGCGCTGCTTCATCCTCGCGGGAGTCCCCAGCATCGTCGTTTCCCTGTGGAATATGGGAGTGATTTCAGCCAAGTTGCTAATGACTGAATTCTACCAAAATTTAGCGCGGGGGGACGACAGGGCAACGGCCTTGCGGTGTGCTATGCTAACCACAAAAGCTCGATTTCCGAGTCCGAAAGCTTGGGCTGCATTTACGCTAATTGGCGAAACCGAAACTTTCCCGCTGTCAACTGAAAAAATAGATTTAAGGAGGTTGAGGCCCCGGCGGTTGAAACCGCGGCTACACAAACGATGTCCGCCTCCGCGGACGAAGATGGTATTCGGAGATGAGAAATCATCGATTGGAATCTTCAACCCGCGGAGGCGGGTTTGGTTTGTGTAGTTTCAACCGCCGGGTGATTGAAAACCACCGCGTAAATTTTTGGAACCTGCGAAAGCAGGATCAGAAACCCATTCCCATTCAAGAATCATTGATTTTTGACGGTGGTGAACAGCCTGATTTCTAATATAGTTAGCCACAGTGTCGATCGCATCACGGCTAACCGTAAACGCCCCATAGCTACCTTGCCATTTGAAAAAAACACCAGGTTTAAGTTCGTGAGTTACTAAATGAGAAGAACTACCCTTAACTTCCTTAATAATTTCAGCTATTGTCAAAGTTGACGGCAAACCTATTAGCAAATGAACATGATCTTCTATACCGCCAACAGCAATTACAGTACATTTTAAATTATTACATTTTCCAATAATCGCCGCATAAATTGCTTCTTGAATATCAGGAGTAATCAAAGGCAATCTATCCCAGGTTGCCCAAACATAGTGTACATACAACTGCGTGAAATTGTCTCTCATTTCTCGTACTATAAATATATGAAATTTCTCTTCAACCCGCGTACCCGATGAAAAATCACCGATTGAAATCTTTAACCCGCGGAGGCGGGTTTTGTCTGTGTAGCTGCGGTTTCAACCGCCGGGATTGATTGACTGCACAACGAAATCATAATGATTATATCCCAATTGAACGCCCCGGCGGTTTAAACCGCGTCTACACAAACAATGTCCGCCTCCGCGGACGAAGAGGGTATTCGGAGATTAGGAATGCGGCAATTAGGCCCGGCGGTTTAAACTACACAAACAATGTCCGCCTCCGCGGACTAAGATTGTATTCGGAGATTAAGAATGCGGCAATTAGGCCCGGCGGTTTAAACCGCGGCTACACAAACAATGTCCGCCTCCGCGGACTAAGATTGAATTAACATTATGTTTCATCCCGGATTCGATTATGCAGGAACCACCGCAAATTAAAAATCCCAGTATTACTCTCTATCCTTTCCACCTGCGGGATGATAGGGAT
>JAYTZD010000131.1:0-4081 GCA_043742065.1 Oscillatoriales bacterium | reverse complement strand
GTAATGGCGGTAAGGCGATCGTCTGGGCTGACTACACAACGACATTTTTGGGACGAATTAGTGCTCGCGGGGTTTCTACAACTCTGGGTATGTCTGGTATTGGTGGGTTTGTGGAAGTTTCGGGGAAACAAAGATTGGTGTTTAACGGTACTGTGGATACCACGGGTACAAATGGTTTAGGAACTTTGTTGCTTGACCCGGAAAATATTGTGATTACGGATGCTGCAACTGGTGCTGATGATGCGGCAATTGTTGCTAACAATAATATTTTGGCAACAGCAACTTCCACAACAAATTCACAACAGCCAAACAGTTCTGGGGCTTCGCTGACAATTTCCGCAACGGCTTTGGAAAGTATGTCGGCGACGGCAAATGTGGTTCTGGAAGCGCTGAATGATATTACAATTGCTGACTTGGGTGACAATCAATTGAGCTTTCAAGCTACTACGGGTTCTGTGACTTTTAGGGCTGATGCCGATCGCAGTGGTACTGGTGCGTTTTCGATGAATGCGACTGATAGAATTAGCACGGCTGGTGGTGCGATCGCAATTTCTGGTAGCCAAATTACTGCGGGCAATTTGTCAAGCAACGGCGGAAATATTAGTTTGACCAGTCCGGGATCTACTGTGGCAAATAATATTTCGACATCCAATCTGAACACTGGTAATAGTGGTAATATTTTACTGGAAGGGCTGAATATAACAGCCGAAAAACTTGATAGTAGCGGGTCTAAAAATTCGGGTAGTGTGAGTTTGACGGCTCAGAATATTCTGACGGTTAAGGGGATTACGGCGGGTTCGGGAAACATTACTCTGACTGGGAATGAAATTGATTTGAAAGGTGGCAGTAATTCAATCAATGGTACTGGCTTTTTGGTGCTGCAACCTTGGAATCCTGGTCAAAATATCGCGATCGCTGGTACTGGCGATCTTGGCACTAATACTTTCTTGAATTTGACTGCAAATGACTTGGGAAGTTTGCGAAATGGTTTTGCGGGAATTACGATCGGCCGTAGTAATAGTAGCGGTTCGATTCTGGTGGCGAACAATTTCACATTTTATGATCCGCTAATTATTCAATCGCCTTCGCAGTCGGGAACAATTACTACTACGAGTTTGCTGACAGGGGCAGACAATGCTTCACTTACTCTCAAAGCTGATGGCAATATCAGAACTGGTAATATTTCTACTAATGGTCAGGAAATTCGGATTACTAGCCAAACTGGTAATATTATTACCGATCGACTACGCACGGTCACTACGGCTACTGTTAGTACGAATACGACTAAGCCTGATTCTGCTCAAGTTTCGCGATCGGCGGGAGATGTCACGCTGACGGCAGATGGTAAGGTGACTGTGGGTGCGATCGACACTAGGGGCGGTATCGCGGGTAATGTGATTCTGACGGGCAGAAATGGGGTGAGTGCGGGGGCGATCGAAGCAGGCGGTTCGCAAACACCGGGAAATATTACTTTAAGTGGTAGCGAGATTGATTTGACAGGGGACAAAAATTCGGTGGCTAGCAACGGTAATCTGGTGTTGCAACCGACTGATCCACGCCACAATATTACGATTGGTGGTTCTGGCGATACAGAGGCTTTGGATTTGACTGCTGCTGAATTGGGGACTTTGCGGAATGGGTTTGTGTCGATCGCGATCGGGCGTTTTGACGGTAGTGGATTAATCACGATTCCTCCCCGAATATCAACGTCAACACCGACTTCAACAGCCAATTCAACTCCTCTTCCACTGACATTTCAAGACCCGATCGTGATTCGATCGCCTTTGGGAACGGGTGCGATTGTGGGCACAGGTGCGATCGCCGGAATTGACAATGCTGCTATTACTTTGATCGCAGGTACTGTCAATGTCGGCGATGTTACCTCCAATACTGGAATTAACATTACTAGCAATAACGGTAATGTGACGACTGGTACGGTTTCGTCTCGATCGACCAACGGGGTAGCGGGCGACATCAACATCCGCAGTGCCGGTGCAGTAGAATCGGGCAATGTCGATGCTTTCGGTTCTAAAACTGGTGGAGATATCTCGATTACAGCGCCGGGCCGCATCGCTACAGGGGTGATCAACTCTAGTTCTGAGTCCGGCAAAGCTGGTTCGAGTAAGATTACTGGCCAAAAAGATGTTGAAGTTGCTGCGATTAAAGCTCGTGGTAATACCGGTGGTAATGTTGATGTTACCGCCGGGGGAGTGTTTCGGGCCCCGGTCACTGGGACAACAAATACTGATCGGACTGAAGTGAGCATTTCTACAGACGGGCAAGTGCGATCGGGTTCACAGACACTATCACAAACCACTTGTAAGTCGGGAACCTGCACTGTGACAGCTTTAGCGACAGCAAGTTCCAAGGCGATCGCTACTTCGGGCACAACTTCTAGCGGCCCACTGGCGATCGAGCCGAGTCCAGCACCTACATCAACAGTGAAACTGAAAACCACAGGGAACTCTCAAGAATTGGTTGCTGTACCAAGTTTGATCGCGATTGAACCGGTGGCCAAGAGTGGCCCCACAATTGTCTCCTCAGAGCCTGCTGCTGGGACTCTGAACACAGCCCAAGCTGCAACGGAGGGAGGGGCTGTGCAGCAGTCGCCATCGGTGTTAAAAGACAATCTAGGCACTTCTGCCAGTTCAACCAACGGTGATGGGACAACAGCACAAAAGCCCGGTACTCGTGGAAATATGGGTTTGATCGTTCCTGAGAGTTCTCGGATTAACTCGATCGCGCAAGTAAGTCCGATCGACGCAGTGCAGCAAAGGGATAAAGTTCAGGGGAGAGAATTTGAACGTTACTTTGGCGGTAATTTATCTGAAAAATCCATTACGCCCCAAAGTATTCGCGATACTCTCAGCAGCGTCAATCGTTTGACTGGGGTTAAACCTGCGATCGTTTACGTGTGGGCAAAAACCAACCATTTAGAATTGGTGCTACTACTCCCAGACGGCAAAAATATTTTCAAAACCGTGCCGGCAAGTCGCGAAACAGTGCTGCAAGTTGCCAAAGAGTTTACTAATGCTGTGCGAACTCCCAGGAGATTAAATGCTACTGACTACAAGGAACCTGCCGAGCAACTTTACCAGTGGTTAATTGCACCGCTACAACCAGAATTGGCAGCTAATAACATTGACACGCTAGTGTTTTCGATGGATGTAGGTTTACGAACTTTGCCTTTGGCTGCTCTTTATGACGGCAAGCAATTTTTGGTAGAAAAATACAGTTTAGGACTGATTCCCAGTTTAAGTTTAACTGATACTCGCTATGCGGATGTTAAAGGTGCTGAAGTTTTAGCAATGGGTGCGTCAAACTTTCCGGCGAAATATGATCAAAGTCCTCTGCCGGCAGTACCACTGGAAATATCAACAATTGTGGGTAAGATTTGGCCTGGCTTGTCTTTTTTGAACGAGAATTTTACTCTAGAAAATTTGAGAAATAAGCGCAAGCAACCGCAATACAAAATCATTCATTTAGCTACTCACGGCGATTTTCAGCCTGGGGGTGCAGAAAATTCTTACATTCAGTTTTGGGATACTAAATTGCGGTTGAATCAATTGGATGAGTTGAAGTTGTCAAATCCCCAGGTGGAGTTGCTGGTTTTGAGTGCTTGCACTACGGCGGTAGGCGATGAACAAGCTGAGTTGGGCTTTGCAGGATTGGCGGTAAATGCGGGGGTAAAGTCGGCTTTGGCGAGTTTGTGGTATGTGTCAGATGCTGGTACTTTGGGGCTAATGACCGAGTTTTACCAGCAGTTACGCACGGCACCGATTAAGGCTGAGGCTTTGCGGCGGGCGCAGTTGTCGATGTTGCGGGGGGATGTACGGTTGCAAGATGGGTATTTGGTGCGATCGGGCAATAATCAAGCTCTACCTTTGCCTGCGGAGTTAGCCGCCCGTGGAGACAAAAATTTATCCCATCCTTATTATTGGGCAGCTTTCACCATGATTGGTTCGCCTTGGTAATTTTGAAAGAAGAAGGAAGAAGGAAGAAGGAAGAAGGAAGAGGGAAGATTAATGCCCAATGCCCAATTCCCAATTCCCAATAACTACTGATTAATTACTAATTGAGT
>JAYTZD010000130.1:0-7996 GCA_043742065.1 Oscillatoriales bacterium | reverse complement strand
TTGTAGAGGTCAAGTAGCTTAACTCCCTGATTGTCGATCCAATATCTGAGAGCTTTGTTTCGGACAAACTGCGCTGTGCGGATCATTTCGTCGATGACTCGGTATTGCTGTGGTTTGCCTTTTAACTTGAACTCTAGTACAATCATGCGATTATTCTATCATGTTTACTAGCAATTGTGGGTATAAATCGACTAATTCAAGAATCTTTACACTCAAATTAAATCCGGCCACTGAAGAAGGGGCTTTAGACCCAGTTTCTTGGTAAAAACTGATATTTTGTAGTTTTTAGGAACAGGCAAGATGCCTGTTCCACAACAGATTTAGTTCCTTGTGGGGTGGGCATCTTGCCTGCCCTAAAAAGCTTAAAATCTAAAATCCTAAATTGCCAACTCTACCTAAAGGAAGACAAATTTAAACCCAGTCAGTGTCACACTTTGTGTAGCGAAATGTTAACGAGAGACATCCTGGGAATTCCTACTCCCATTCACCCATTCTAAAAATCCTTGAAACGGCTGCGATCGCGTTAATGATTGATCCGTCGAGGCGATCGCAAATCCCAGAAATACAGCACTCCCCAAAAGAGCCAACAACGGCAAATGCTTGCCAATCCCCAAATCGCGCTGAATGCGAGCTAGAGGCCTGCTCTCGCGCCTGAGCATCTTCCCCACCGTCAATTGTTTCAAGCTAAAAGGATCGCGCACAAAATGACCGCTCCAGCTAATTACCAAGTGGGAATGACAGTGGGGACAACTGAATAGTCCGCTAACCATCCCTACTGGGCCGACGACGCTGGAACGGTGGCAAATCGGGCAAGTGACAGAATGAGTGTTATATGTGGGAGCGTTCATAACTGTTTTTCTTGAGTAAAAAACCAACAACCAATTGAGAGCCTGCACTAATGCCTAGGGCATAGACCTGAAGAGGTACATTTCCTTAATTCCTATTTTACTCCTCAGATCCGCCCGATCGCAGATTAATCCATTGCAAAATCTTTAAATTGCCAATCCCGTAAGCAGCGCAAGTCCGCACCACAGGTCAGATTGTATTGCAACGGAGTAACGGTAATTTTATTGTCGCGAATAGCTTGTACATCTGTAGGAATATCATGCGGTACAGCCGGATCAGGGGTTTCTTCCACATCTTCTAACAATTCCCCAGCTAGCCAATAATAAGTTTTGCCGCGCGGATCGGTGCGTTTTTGAAATATGTCGAAATAGCGGCGAATGCCTTGACGGGCGATCGCAACTCCGGTAATTTCTGCTTGTTTAACCGCTGGTATATTGACATTTAACAACATCGGTTTTACCATTGGTTGTTTTTCCAACTGTGCGAGCAAAGTCACAGCAAAATTCACAGCCGGATCAAATTCCTGCGAAGTATAGCTCGCAAGGCTAAAAGCAATACTGGGAATGCCTTCCATCAATCCTTCCATTGCCGCTGAAACCGTCCCAGAACAGATAATATCCGTTCCTAAATTTGGGCCGTGATTAATGCCAGCAATCACAAAATCTGGCGGTTTGTCAACTAAAGCCCACAAAGCTAGTTTCACGCAATCGGCGGGCGTACCCGAACAAGCCCAAGCTTTGACTGCTGGGTCAAAAATGGATTCAACAATTTCGGCTCGGATGGGTTGGTGCATGGTGAGCCCGTGCCCTGTAGCCGAGCGTTCTCTGTCGGGACAAACTACGCTCACTTCGTGGCCAGCGGCGGCGAGTCCGTTGGCGAGGCTGTGGATGCCTTGTGCAAAGATGCCGTCGTCGTTGCTAATTAAAAGTTTCATGAAAAGTTTTGTAGGCCTTCTAACAATAGTAAACTAAATTCAGCACGGCTGACAACATCCTTCAATCAAAAATCAAGAATTAAAAATCAAAAATCAAAAATCAAAAATTAAAAATTAAAATGATTGTGGTAAACTCAGCTTGGCTCAAAACAGCCTTCAATCTAAAATCTAAAATCTAAAATCTAAAATCAATATGACTGTCCAGCTAAGCGACATTGAAACCCAACTAGAAACCCTGGGCCAAGAAGCCAAAAGTGCGATCGCAACCACCGATACCCTCGAACAACTCGAACAGTTGCGCGTCAATTACCTCGGCAAAAAAGGTCAACTATCTCAAGTTTTAGGCATGATGGGCAAACTAGCGCCGGATCAGCGGCCGAAACTAGGTGCGATCGCCAACACCGTCAAAGAAGCCCTACAAACCGACTTAGAAGACAAACGCACCGCCCTCCAAACCGCCCAAATTCAAGCCAAATTAGCCTCAGAAACCCTCGATGTCACCATGCCGGGGATTTTCAGTCCCCAAGGTCGAATTCATCCCTTAAACAGCGTTATAGACCGCGCTTTAGATATCTTTGTTGGTCTCGGCTACACCGTCGCCAACGGCCCAGAAATGGAAACAGACTATTACAATTTCGAGGCATTGAATACCCCGCCAGACCACCCAGCGCGGGATATGCAAGATACCTTTTATCTCCCAGGTGGCAACTTGCTGCGGACTCAAACATCCTCCGTACAAATTCGCTACATGGAACAGCATAAACCGCCGATTCGGATTGTCTCTCCCGGCCGCGTTTACCGTCGTGATACCGTCGATGCTACCCACGCCGCAGTGTTCCATCAAATCGAACTTTTGGCAATAGATGAAGGTCTAACTTTTACTGACTTGAAAGGCACAATCAAAGAGTTTTTGCGACAAATGTTCGGGCAAGATTTGCCGATTCGTTTTCGCACAAGTTACTTTCCGTTTACAGAACCTTCTGCGGAAGTTGATTTGCAGTGGAATGGCAAATGGTTAGAAGTTTTGGGATGCGGCATGGTCGATCCAAACGTTTTGGAAGGAGTTGGTTTAGACCCGGAGAAATACAGTGGTTTTGCGGCTGGTTTTGGGGTTGAGCGCTTCGCAATGGTACTGCATGAAATTGACGATATTCGCCGAGTTTATGCTAGCGATTTGCGCTTTTTGCGCCAATTTTAATTCGCGATATAGGGCTGGCTTATTAGGACAATTTAAATTGCTCAAACCATTAACTTTTTTCTTGTCTGTACCCGCTTTGAATTTGCTCAGAGTACATCTCAGTTTTGCAAATATCTTCGTAGGGGCGAAGCATTCCGGCAGACAATTTATTAGTTAGAACCAGAGATTTACTGCGGTCATGCTTCGCCCTTACAAAATTGAGATGCACCCAAATCTAAGGGCTTTCCCCGTACCCTGAGCGAAGCGGTGCACTGAGCGTAGTCGAAGTGTCGAAGGGCTTTCTTATAACAGATTTCATCAACTACCAGAAACCAAAAACAAACTATGACACCCGAACTAATTTTTACAGTAGGAAACCTGTTCGTTTTGCCATTTTGGGCAATTATGATCTTATTACCAAACTGGGGAATCACCCGAAAAGTGATGAATTCCTTCATCCCCTTTGTCCTGCTAGCCCTCATGTATATCTATTTATTTGCTAGCAGCATCACCCCAGAAAACGCCGCAGCTTTATCAAATCCCAAACTAGCAGACATCGCCAAATTTCTTGGGGAAGAAACCGCAGCAGCTACAGGATGGATACATTTTTTAGTAATGGATTTGTTTGTCGGGCGTTGGATTTATTTAGAAGGGCAACGCACCGGAGTTTGGACGATTCATTCTCTGGCATTGTGTCTATTTGCCGGCCCAATGGGATTGCTTTCTCACATTTTAACCGATTGGATAACTCAGCAATTTTTCCCTAGTTCTGAATCGGCGGCTACCACAGTAGAAACATAAGTTTTCGGTTGCATCCGAATCAATATTAGCCGAAATAATGAGGAGACGGCAGTGCCGTGTCCCTACAATTAATTGGGGTAGGGACACGGCATTGCCGTCTCCTCATTATCCAATTTAATCGATCGCACTTTTCATGCTGTCTGCGCGCAAAAGCACTCAGAACTTCCACCCAGGTGATGCGGACGAGAAGCAGCGAGTTATATCAATTCCGGTAACACCGGAATGATGTTGACTGTTCACTGTTGACTGTTCACTGTTGACTGTTGACGGTTTGAACAATTCCGATGCTACCGGAAACGATATTACCAGTTTCTGTAGGGTGCGTCGCGATCGACTAATTCAACGCACAGCGACAATCTGATGGCGACGCACCCTACTAAACTTTAGTCCTCACTACAAACATTTTTTATGATCGCTACATCAGCTACACCCGCCCAGCTAAAGAAGCGACGATCGCAGCCAATTGAGCTGGCAGCACCGGTTTAGCAACATGAATCTGAAAACCTGCGGCGATCGCCTCTCGACTATCAACATCTCTAGCATAGGCTGTTAGCGCGGCCGCCGGAATTTTTCCCCCAGCCTCGGCACTCAGTGTCCGAATCTGCCGAATTAGCCAATAACCATTTTGCTCTGGCATTCCAATATCAGACAAGAGTACATCATATTTCTCAGGATTTGCCGTCAATATTGAGAGGGCCTCCGTTGCTGATGCGGCTGTGCAAGCTTCACAATCATACTGCTTCAACATTGTTGTGAATAACTGGCGCATATCTAACTCGTCATCCACAATCAGAACTCTCACACCAACCAAGGATGGAATCTCAGTCATTGGCGCTGCTGACTCGTTTGCGAAATCTACTAATTGTAAAACACTCAGCATCGAATTTTCTTCTATGTCTGTTAGTAGTGGCAGCTTTACGGTAAACGTTGCCCCTTGTCCCTTACCGGCACTTTCTGCATCCACAGTACCGCCGTGGAGTTCTACTAAATGATGGACGATCGACAATCCTAGTCCTAATCCAGAGTCGGTTCGAGTGTAGCTACTATCCGCCTGACGGAATCGATCGAACACATAGGGGAGAAAATCAGGGTGAATCCCTTTACCAGTATCGCTAATTTCGATTTGAGCCATGCCATCAATGCAGTCTAATCCGATGTCAACTTTGCCTCCGGCTGGGGTGAATTTAATCGCGTTGGAAAGTAGATTCCACAACGCCTGCTGCAAGCGGCTCGGATCGCCCAATACTTTTACGGTTAAAGGAGTTAGGCTGGATTCAAGTTGAATATTTTTGGCTTCTGCTGCCAAACGAACCACTTCGATCGCACTTTGAATCAGTGGGGTGAGCTCCATTTGATAAGTGTTGAGCCGAAACTTGCCTGTGGTGATGCGCGAAACGTCTAAGATGTCTTCGATGAGCTGGTTTTGTGCTTTGGCGCTGCGCTCGATCGTTCTTAGGGCTTCCTCGGTTGTAACCTCGTCAAATTTTTGCAGGCGCAGCAACTGTGCCCAGCCAATCATCGCATTCAGCGGCGTCCGCAGTTCGTGAGAGAGGATGGACAAAAACTCATCTTTGGCGCGATTGGCATCCTCAGCCGCCGCCTGAGCCGATTGTGATTGAATCAGGAGGGTGCGTTGTGTCTCCAAATATTTTTGCTCGGTGATATCGTCGATCGCCAAGAGAATCATCTGTGTATCGTCGATCGGAGGCATTTTGCGGGCATTTAGCAGCATGATTTTGGGTCCGATGCCCTCAAACTCATGCTCGACCTCAAAATCTTTAAACTCGACGTTTTCTGCGAGAATTGCTTCTAGGAGCGATCGCAACTTGGGAATATTCCATTGTCCGTTACCCAGCTCGAAGATCGATCGGTGCTCAGTTTGGATGGGCATCACCTGAAATGTCTTGTAAAAAGCATGATTTGCCGCGATCGCCCGCAGGTTTAAATCTATGACTAGCAGCGGTTCTCGAACGGTTTCGACGATCGTTTCGGCGTAAGTTTTCGCTTTCATCAACTGCTGGGCGCTCTGTTTGAGTTCGTCGATATCCAGCAACACCACCACAGCCCCGTCAATCTTGTTGTCGATCGTCCGATAGGGTCGAATCCGCAAATCGTACCAATGACCATCTCGATCTTGAATCTCCTGAATACTAAAGTTGAGGGTGTCAATCACCTCTAAAATCTGTTGCTCTAAGTTCGGCACTGTCAACTTGTGGGTGATGTCACTCAAATATCGCCCAACATCGGTAGAAATCAAGTTGAAGATGCCTTGAACTGCGGTGGTAAATCGACGAATTCGCAGGTCACCTCCCAGCATCAGGATCGGAATATTGATGCTGCTAAGCAAATTCTGTAAATCGTTGCAAACCTGAGTTGATTCAAGATTGCGCCGCTGCAATTCGTCATTAATCGTGTTCAGTTCTTCATTGGTTGCCTGAATTTCTTCTTTCGCGGTTTCGAGTTCCTCATTCATGCTTTGCAACTCTTCGTTGCTCGACAAAATCTCCTCGTTGGCGGCAGTGAAATCTTGGTTCGCGGCTTGATGCTCTTCCACGATCGATTGCAGGCGATCTTTTGTAGTTTTCAGTTCCTGTTGGAGCCTCGCAATCTCCTGACTTTCAATTGTTTTCGGCTCGAAGTTGACATCACCATCGGCAGCAGCCTCCGAAGACACAGGTATCCGCAACTCGTCTTGAAACAAAACTAAAAAATAGTCTTTTGCGATAGTGCCTGCTTGGAATGGCATCACATTAATTCTGACCAGCCGAAGGCGATCGCCTTCTGTAATTTGCAAGCCAGTAAGTTCGATCGGCAAATGCTGCTGTTTTGCCTGTTTAATTGCACTCCGTAGTTCTACCCGCAATTCTTCTTTTACCATTTTCAGCACGTTAAAACTCGCCTTACCGGGAGCCAGTTGTAGATAGGCGTTCGTCTGTCCTCGAAATTGCAAAATCTCGCTGGCGCTGTTAATCACCACCCCGACAGGAGTATATTGATTCAAAACGATCCGATCGGCCTCTTTCTCCATTTCCATGTCGTTCCAGGTTTCCGTCAGCATTGGTGGAAGGTTGATGAGTGTTAAAGAAGGATAGCTGCTGGCAGTTAAATCAATGCTGAGTCGATTCGACAGTATTTTTTTAGCATAAAGTTTGTGCTTTTTGTCGAATAGCGTGAACAATTCTGCAAAACCACCAATCGTTTCCGAAATGCCTAACAGCAAAAAACCTGTAGAGTTCAGCCCATAATGGAGCATGGGCAGTAGCTTTTTTTGCAACGGAGTTCCCAGATAAATCAACACATTCCGACAGGTAATCAAATCCATCCGCGAAAACGGCGGATCGCTAATCAAATTTTGTCTAGCAAAGACGCAGAGTTCGCGCACGGGCTTAGCGATTTCGTATCCGCCCTCGACTTGAACAAAGAACCGATGCAGGCGTTCGGGTGAAACATCCGCGACTTGGCTGGGTGTATAAAAGCCGCTGCGGGCCTGGGCGATCGCACTTTCGCTGATATCTGTCGCATAAATCTGAATCGGCAGATGAGTTGCTCGATCGGCTAAAAACTCTAGCAAACAAATCGCGATCGAATAAGCTTCCTCGCCCGTTGAACAGGCGGCAATCCAAATTCGGATCGGTGTTTTCGGCGATTTATCTTTAACAATTTCGGGAAAAACTTTGCTACTTAAGGCATCAAAGCTTTCGGGATCGCGGAAAAAGCTGGTGACATAAATTAAGACATCTTGATACAACGCCATTACTTCTGTCGGATTGTTTTGCAGATATTGGGCATAATCCTCGATCAGTTCCAGCTTATGCAGCAACATCCGTCGCTGTATCCGCCGCTTCAAGGTGGTTTGCTTGTAGTGAGTAAAGTCCACTCCTGTCGCCGATCGCAGCAAACCGTAGATCATGGCGATCCCATTTTCGCTAGTGGCCAATTTGGTTGTAGGCCGATCGGCCATGTAGGGATGACGGCTGATTTCGGCGATCGTCTGGGCAATTTTTTCCGGTGTCAAAATGAAGTCTACCTGACCCGTAGCCACCGCAGTGTTGGGCATACAACTAACTTGTGCCGAGTCTTCAGATTGAGCAAAAGTAATACCGCCCGCCGCCTTAATCGCTTCTAATCCTCGGGAACCATCACCGTCGCCCCCGGACAAAACGACGCCAATAGCTTTGTTCCCCCGTTCTGCGGCGAGGGAAAGCAGAAAAGTATCCACCGACATAAACATCCCGCGT
>JAYTZD010000129.1:0-7997 GCA_043742065.1 Oscillatoriales bacterium | reverse complement strand
TTCTTCTGCGGATGTTTCTGGCATCGTTTCTCGATCGCCACTTGCCAAATCGCTCATGATTTGACGCTTGTAATTATCGCTGGTACTCATCGTAATTCTGTTCCAATCTAGACAACATTTACAACTGACTAATTAGATCAAGACTTGTATTCAATCTGATTTGATTGCTGGTCGTACTTCGCCGTCAAAATTAGTTTTTTGTCTGGCGCATAAACCAAAACACTTACATCCTGATTCGGAAAATTCTTGTGAAAACCCTGTGCTAAAGATTTCGCCAAATCTTTGACTTCTGTGGGGCGAACTTGCGGAGTGATCACAACTCCCAACTTGTTGTTGTCGCGCACATAAGCATCCTGAACCAGTCCATTAGCCGTCTTTGTTACCCATTGACCAAAATCTTGACCTGCTGCGGTATTCCCCTGTTCTAGCTGCGCGTAATTACCACGACTACCACCAATTGCTACAGGTGGACTCATCGGTTTTTGAGCTGAAACACTTGTCGTGCAAGCTGTGGTAAAGCTTAGCATTAAAACCAAAAGTAACCCAGCAATTATTTTGCGGCTCTGCTGAAATAAACTCACCTTTTTTTCTCCCTTTTAAAAACATTTTGAAGAGTTGAAAGGGTCTGGCATTGAGACCCTTTCAACAAATGTTAGGCTTTGTCTATTACGTCTTTGACGGCATCTTTTGCATCTTGGACTGCGTGGCTGGTTTCAGCTTGCTTTTGCTTGGCTTTGCCTTCAGCTTTATCCTTGGGGTCGCCAGTCACATTGCCTAGAGTTTCTTGAGCTGCACCTTCGATGTTTTTGGCAGTTGCCTTTGCTCTATCTTCAATACTCATTGGTTTCTCCTTGTCTGTATTTAGTGTGACAACTTGTACTTAAATTAATAGTATTAGTTCAGGCTCTTATTTGCACTCCCTCTGTAGGTAGAACAAGCCAATCGATTTTAGATTTTGGATTTTAGATTTTAGATTAAAGAGTTGATGGAGGATTAATTATAACAATCGCCATGATGGCTAAGGCACTTCTGGTCACTGAGCGGAGCGCCGTCCTGAGCGGAGTCGAAGGGTCGAAGTGACAATATAGCCTTGGCGACTGCTATAACTGAAAATTATTGTTCTAAATTCTAAAACTTAAAATGGGCGTGGGCAAGATACTGTTTTGCCCACACCCATTTATTAAATGCGGAAAATTTAATCTATCTTGTGATGACATTCTTCGTCTATTTTGTGCTGCATCTCTTCCTTCAACTGTTCCACAGCACGCATAGTGTCAGCTTTCCCTTGTTTCTGCTGGCCGAGGGATTTTTCGGTTTGCTCTGCCAGTAATTCCTCTCTAGATTTTGGTAAACTAACTTTGTTACTGCTGACTGTGACGGTTGCGTTTTGTTCAAGATTCATTAGCTTTCACCCTTGGTTTGCAAAAAAAATATTTTAAATATGGCTACTTGAATGCTAACCATAGATAAATGGTAAGAGAATTAACGGGTATGTCCATCTGTCTGAAGGGAGATTGGGGACAAGGTTCGATAGTTTTGTAGTAGGGATCGACATTTTACCGTCCAGAAGCACCAAAACGAGCCAGTTCGACGTCAAGAGAGTATAGCAATTAGAAAGTTTTGTTGCGGTCTAGTTAAATAATCGACGAAATAACAGTTAGCATCGGATCAACTCCCTTGATTGACCATTGACCTAATTTGTGTTATCAAGGTTCTAGTAACTATGATAAATAGCATTGTGTTAAAGGCGGTCAAAGTCAGAATTTATCCAAGCATTGAACAACAAACTCATTTGGTGCAAGCCTTTGGCTGTGTTCGGTTTGTTTGGAATCAATCTCTGGCTACAATTTCCCAGACCTACAAAGAGACTGGAAAAGGCATATCTGCCTTCACCATGAAGAAACAGCTCCCAGTGTGGAAGACTGAGTATGAATGGCTGAAAGAATGCTATTCGCAATGCCTTCAGTCGTCTGTACTTAACCTGTCTCAAGCTTTTATCAACTTTTTTGATGGTCGGGTGCAATACCCCACCTTCAAAAAACGTCAAGGTAGACAATCGATACAATACCCTCAGAACGTTAAAATTCTGAGCGATTCTGAGATTAAATTCCCTGGCAAGTTGGGTACTGTCAGTGCTAAAATTCATCGTGATTGTATTGGTACATTAAGGACTGTGACGGTATCTAGAATGCCTGATGGTCGTTACTATGCCTCGCTACTGATGGATGATGGTGTTGACAATCCAGTCGCTAAGGTCGATGGTAAAGCTATTGGTATCGATCTCGGCTTGCTTGACTTTGTAGTCACATCGGATAGATCTAAATACCAGAACCCTCGACACCTCAAGAAGCACGAACGCAACCTAAAACGTAAACAGCGTAAACTATCTAGGAAGAAGGATCAGACTACTAATCGACGGCGTAAGGCTAAACTAGCTGTAGCCAAAGTCCACGCAAAAATAGCTAGAGTCCGGGTCGATTTCCGGCACAAACTATCCCGTAAGATAGTTAACGAAAACCAAGTTATTGTGGTCGAAAATCTGGGAGTAAAGAACATGGTGAAAAATCATTGTTTGGCTAAGTCCATCAGTGATGCTGGATGGTCAATGTTTTGCACTATGCTTAAATACAAAGCAGAAGCAGAAGGCAAGGTCTATCTAGAGGTAGGTCGTTTTTACCCATCATCACATTTGTGTTCAAATACTTTACTGTCATTGCCAAAGATGGATTTATCAGTGCGTGTATTTGATTGTCCCCACTGTGGGAAGCGACACGATCGAGATATTAATGCAGCAATAAACATCAGAGACGAAGGCTTACGGTTATTGACGTTGGGAACCAGCGTTACTGCCAAGGGAGGCAATGTAAGACCAAAACAGTACGGGCGTAAGTCTACTACTGTCGAGGCGGTTGCCCTTGATATTGGAAGCCCCCCTCATACTGGTATGACCGTTGAGGGTGGGTAGTTCACTAAAAAGTATCTAAAATTCTATGGGAGCAAAGACCAGTGACCCCCTCACAGCAGCCGCCCTGGCTCGCGAGGTCATAAAAATAGGTGTTTTGCATTCGCTGACGGGCACGATGTCTGTCAGTGGCATTTCAGTTAAAGATGCGACGCTGTTAGCTGTTGAGGAAATCAATGCTAGCGGAGGAGTTCTCGGACACACTCTGGAAGCAGTTATCGAAGATGGGGCAAGCGATTTGCAAACTTTTGCTCAGAAGGCTAAGAAATTGCTGATAGAAGAACGGGTGGCGGTGGTATTTGGCTGCTGGACTTCGGCCAGTCGCAAAGCGGTGCTTCCTGTGTTCGAGAATCTGAATGGGCTGTTGTTTTATCCGGTGCAATATGAAGGACTCGAACAGTCTCGGCATATTTTCTATACTGGTGCTGCTCCTAACCAACAGATTGTACCTGGGGTCGATTACTTACTGGCACAGTCGAAGCGGAAAATTTTTCTGCTGGGTTCGGATTATATTTTTCCCCGGACGGCTAATCAGATTGTGAAAGCTCAACTGGTGGCATTCTCCGGGGTGTTGGCGGGGGAGGTTTATCTGCCGCTGGGTTCGAGGGAGGTTGATGAGGCGATCGCCCATATTCTAGCAGTTCAACCGGATGCAATTCTGAATACTCTCAATGGCGATAGTAATGTGGCTTTTTTCCAAAAGCTGCGGGCAACTGGCTTGACGGCTGATATATTGCCGGTGATGTCGGTTAGTTTGGCAGAAGAAGAGGTTCGGGCGATCGGACCTGAAAATATTGCCGGACATTTGGTGGTTTGGAACTATTTCCAAACGGTGGATACACCAGAAAATCGAAAATTTGTCAAGGCTTACAAACAGAAATATGGGCAAGATAGAGTGACGGATGACCCGATCGAAGCTGCTTATTTGAGTGTTTATTTATGGAAAAAAGCAGTAGAAAAAGCTGGTTCAATAGATGTTGTGAAAGTGAGAAAAGCAGCTAAAGATATTGAGTTTACTGCACCTTCGGGCAAGGTGAAAATAGATGGCAAAACACAGCATACCTGGAAGACAGTGCGAATTGGCAAGGTGAGGTTAGATGGTCAAATTGACGAGATTTGGAATTCAGGCGAACTTGTGCCCCCAGATCCTTTCCTCAAGGGCTATCCTTGGGCGGCGGCACTGGTTCCCAGGCAGATATCGGTGGGAACTCGCGCTTCTTTGATGGGGCTGTTTGCGATCTTGGTATTGATCACTTGGATGGCCGTGGGAGTTGGGTGGATCGGTTCTTTGGACATAGAAAACTATGTGCTGGAAATAAAATCTGCCTCAGTCGCGACGGGAGTTCCTGATGAGGTGATCGGGGTGCTGGTGCAGCAGACTTTGGAGGTGGTGAGCCGCACTCAGCGTTGGTTGATGGGGGCTTTGGTTTTGAGTTCGATCGCCGGAATAGTTGCTTTGGTGTCGGTGTCGGCACTGATTCGGAAAATCGGCTGGCTACGAGAAACTGCGGAACTCATGGCAAGTGGTGATTTGACAGCTCGATCGCCTATTGTGTCTAATGATGCGATCGGCGTGCTGTCTTCTACTCTCAATACAATGGCACAGCAAATTAGCAGTTTGCTCAACGGTTTGGAAGTGCGCCGTCAGCAACTAGAGGAACGTAGCCACGAATTAGAAGTGGCTAAGGATGCTGCTGAATCAGCCAATCGGGCAAAAAGCACTTTTTTGGCAAATATGACTCACGAGTTGCGAACACCTTTAAATGCGATCCTAGGCTACAGTGAGCTGTTGCAAGAAGAGGCTCAGGAACTCGGCGAAGAAGACTTTGTGATGGATTTGGCAAGCATTAATATGGCAGGCAAGCAGTTGCTAAGTATTATTAGTGACATCCTGGATATTTCTAAAATTGAGGCTGGGAAGATGACTCTTTTCTTGGAGACTTTCCAGGTGTCAAAGTTGATTGAGGAGGTGGTAACTACTGTTAAACCACTGGCGACAAAAAACGGTAATAGTCTCACTGTTAATTGCGACAGCAATCTCGGCATGATGCGTGCTGATGCGACAAAAGTGCGGCAAGCGCTGTTGAATTTGGCTAGCAATGCTGCTAAGTTTACCGATCGCGGTACAATTACGATTAGTGTTTGGCAGGAAGAAGATGCAGTTTGGCCGATCGACAATTCCGGCAAACAACTTAGCATTCAGTCTCTGTTGAACCAACAGTCGATCGTGTTTCAAGTCACCGATACAGGCATAGGGATGACTGAGGATCAAATGTTGAATTTGTTCGGGGCTTTTTCCCAGGCGGATGACTCTACTACTCGCAAGTACGGCGGTACTGGTTTGGGACTGATAATTAGCAAGAAGTTTTGCCAGATGATGGGTGGTGATATTACTGTTGAGAGTGAGTTTGAAAGCGGTTCTACTTTTACAATCCGGTTGCCGATTGTCGTTAGAAGCGACAAAGAAGTTGCGCGCGATTTGGAAGCCAAAAATCAGCCTTGTTTAAATTTGGAAATAGATGCAATAGAGGCAGAAAACGAACAAGAAATGCGATCTATTTCCCTAGAACCCAATGCCATAGTGCTAGTGATTGACGACGATCAAGATACACGAGATTTAATGACTCGCTGCTTGTCCAAAGAAGGGTTTCGGGTGCATTCCTCGGCTAGTGGTGAAGAGGGGCTTCAGTTGGCGAAGGAGTTGCGGCCGGATGCAATTACTTTGGATGTGATGATGCCGAGTATGGATGGCTGGGCGGTACTTTCAGCTTTGAAAGCCGATCCTGATTTGGCTGATATTCCGGTGATTATGACAACTTTTTTGGATGACAAAAATCAGGGTTTGGAGTTGGGGGCTGCGGAGTATTTGAGGAAGCCTTTGGATTACAAGCTCTTTGCCGCTTTGTTGAGTAAATATCAGAAGCCACCAAATTAGTTGGTTGACAGTTAAGGGTTGACAGTTGGCAGTTGACAGTTGGCAGTTGAGGGTTGAGGGTTGACAGTTGGCAGTTGACAGTTGGCAATTGACAGTTGTTATTTTTTAGATTTGATATCAAATTCGGTTACACCGAAATAATATAGAGGAGACGGCAATGCCGTGTCCCTACGCCAGACTAATTGTAGGGAGACGGCACTGCCGTCTCCTCATTTTGGCTTAATCTAAAAATCCCATTAAAGTCGAACTATCGTCAATTTCGTTGGAAGCAATTGGTCGATTGCCACCCATTGTCGAGTAAACTTCATCAATGTGAAGATTGCTGACAGCAACCGGCCGCGCACCGGACATACTGAACATTTCACTGACTTGCATTGTACTAGCCCCGATCGGGCGTCTACCCAGCGTCGCAACCACTTCAAAGGTGCTAGCTTCCACTGGGCGGTTGCCGACAATGCCGTAGGTTTCGCTGATATGTAGAGTGCTGGTGCCGATCGGGCGATGTCCCGATATCGAGACGATCTCGCTGATGGTAAAATCATTTGGGCCGATCGGGCGTTTGGGCAAACCAGCAGGGAGATAGAGTTGAATTCCGGTTACTTTGGCATCGCTGGCTACTGTCGCTTCGCTTTTGGCAACTGCTTTACCACGACGGGCGATCGCACTGCCTTTATCTTTGGGGGTGACACTCATAATTTTTTCCTCTTGATTATTGGGCCTTGATTGTTGGGTTCGGAAAGCTCAGGACTGACAAAGCTACATTTTTGGGCTTTCTGCTCTCTTTTTTGATCAATGATTAAAATAGTTAAGATGAATTCTAACAAGTTTCTGAACTAAATTGCAAATTAATTGCATTTTTGTTAATATTTATTAGTAATAGCTACATTTTCCTATGGTAACTGCGGCAGCATCTTTTCAATTGCAAGCGCCCTTTGAGCCTACAGGCGACCAACCGGTAGCGATCGCCCAACTGGTCAAAAGCATCCAAGCAGGCGATCGATTTCAAACCTTACTCGGTGCCACAGGTACGGGCAAAACCTTTTCGATTGCAGCGGTGATTGAAAAGATCGGCAAGCCTACCTTAGTGCTCGCCCATAACAAAACCCTAGCAGCTCAACTGTGCAACGAACTGCGTAATTTTTTCCCTAACAATGCAGTCGAATATTTTGTTAGTTATTACGACTATTATCAACCGGAAGCATACATTGCCGTCAGCGATACTTACATTGAGAAAACGGCGGCGATTAATGAAGAAATTGATATGTTGCGACACTCAGCCACGCGATCGCTTTTTGAACGCCGCGATGTCATAGTTGTAGCATCCATTAGCTGCATCTACGGTTTGGGAATGCCCGCCGAATATCTAAAAGCTGCTATCCCTTTGCGAGTAGGAATGGAAGTCGATCAGCGACAAATCTTGCGAGACTTAGTTAACATCCAATACACTCGTAATGACATAGATTTAGGTAGAGGCAAATTTCGCGTCAAAGGCGACGTCGTGGAAATTGGCCCAGCCTACGAAGATCGAATCATTCGCGTTGAATTCTTCGGTGACGAAATCGATGCCATTCGCTACGTTGACCCGGTGACAGGTAAAATCATCCAAAATGTAGATGCGTTAAATATTTATCCAGCCCGCCACTTTGTCACGCCAAAAGAAAGATTAGAATCAGCTTGTACCGCAATTGAACAAGAACTAGAAATGCGGCTGGAAGAATTAGAAAAAAATGGAAAACTATTAGAAGCACAGCGACAAGAACAGCGCACCCGCTACGATTTGGAAATGCTCCGAGAAGTCGGTTACTGCAACGGAGTCGAAAACTATTCCCGCCACTTAGCAGGCAGAAACGCTGGGGAACCACCAGAATGTCTGATTAATTATTTTCCCAAAGATTGGATGTTAGTCATTGATGAATCCCACGTCACAGTGCCGCAAATTCGGGGAATGTACAACGGCGACCAAGCGCGTAAAAAAACATTGATCGAACACGGTTTTCGCTTGCCGAGTGCGGCGGACAATCGTCCTTTGAAAGCAGAGGAATTCTGGGAAAAAGCGAATCAGTGCATTTTTGTGTCTGCAACGCCTGGAGATTGGGAAAT
>JAYTZD010000128.1:0-17720 GCA_043742065.1 Oscillatoriales bacterium | reverse complement strand
CGCCAGACTGGACAAGCATACAGTCGGGACAGAAAATTCGGGCAGCTTTACAAACTTGGGCGGAGTCTTCCCATCGTCCTTTGGTAATCTTTATTGATGAAATTGATGCACTGCAAGACCTTGCTTTGATTTCTATCTTGCGTCAACTGCGCGATGCTTATCCCAATCGTCCTCTAGCTTTTCCTCAATCCGTTGGTTTAATCGGTTTGCGGGATGTTCGGGATTATAAAGTGGCTACGGGTGGGAGTGATAGACTCAATACTTCTAGTCCGTTTAATATTAAAGTACGATCGCTCACTTTACGCAATTTTAATGCCGAGGAAGTCGCCGAACTCTACGCACAACATACCGAAGATACCGGACAAGTGTTTACACCAGAAGCAACAGCTTTAGCCTTTGAATTGACTCAAGGACAACCTTGGTTGGTGAATGCTCTAGCTAAGGAAATAGTAGAAGAATTAGTGACTGATGAATCGATCGCAATTACCACCGAACATATTTTAGAATCTAAAGAAATTATAATCAAACGCCAAGATACGCACCTGGATAGTTTGGCTGAACGACTCCGAGAAAATCGAGTTAAAGCGATTATTGAGCCAATTTTAGCAGGACAAGAGCTGCCAGAGTCTTCTAATGACGATCGCCAATACCTGGTAGATTTGGGCTTGCTCAAACGCGATCCGGCTGGGGGTTTGGTCATCGCCAATCCGATTTACCGAGAAGTTTTGCCACGAGTTTTGGTGCAAGGCCCACAAGATAGTTTACCGATGATCAGTCCGACTTGGTTGAACTCTCGCGGCGAACTGATGACTGATGCGTTACTCCAAGCTTTTTTGAAATTTTGGTTACAGCATGGCGAACCCTTGCTCAAAAGTGCCTCCTATCCTGAAATCGCTCCTCATTTGGTGCTGATGGCGTTTCTGCATCGGGTGATTAATGGCGGGGGAACTTTGGAACGTGAATATGCGATCGGGCGCGATCGCATGGATCTATGTTTGTGCTATGGTGAGGTAACATTGGGCATTGAACTGAAGGTTTGGCGGACTAAAAAAGCCGACCCTCTGAGTAAAGGTTTGGAACAGTTAGATGGATATCTGGCTAGATTGGGACAGGATTCGGGTTGGTTGGTAATTTTCGATCGCCGCGAGAATGCACTGGAACTCGAAGAACGGTTGAACACTGAGATTCATATTAGTCCAATGGGGCGATCGGTTACAGTGATTCGAGCTTGAATTTCTGTTGAAGCCATTCAATATTAACTATCTTGAATTGTGGGAGACATTGCCATATTTTGTGCTTGTTGCTGCATAAATTCAATGTCCGATCGCAACCAAGTCCGTGGCCCGCTACACTGATGAGCAATTAACAGTCCCCAAAGTCCCTTCGCCGTTAAAATTGGGACTACTAAATTAGCGCGTATCTTCATGCTACGCAGAAACTGTCGGTGACATTGGTGAAGTGGTTCTAGTTCAATATCTGCAATTGCTCTGACTCTACCACCTTCGTACAAAGCAGCGTATTCATCGTTAAAACACTCGTCAGCCCCGGTGGAACCCAAAATTGAGAATTCGATCGCACTTAACGTCTCGCAGGTCACTTGACCCTGCCACTGTCGATAAAAATGATACAGTACGGCGCGATCGCTCTGCAAGACTTCTCGAATTTCGGATAGGGATTTTTCAATTAATACATCACGCTTGAGACGATTTGTCAAGCCGTTAGCAATTTTTTGTAGGGGATCGCCAGACATGGTATGAATGCTTAAGATAAGTACAATTATAGGATAACGTAATCTAGAAAACCTGTGTCAAAAGTTACTAGATATTCCTAAGTCTGCTAGCATAGACTAGAATTAGTGCCAAATCCTAGAAGCAAGTATGTCCTAGACTTGGCATCCTAACCATCCTGGTTGTTGCTATAACTTTGAGTTAAACGGATATTTTTAATTATGAAATATAATCGATTTAAAGAATTAGATATGATGAGAGGCTTTGCCACCTGCTGGGTACTGGGGGTGCGTTTTTGGTACTTCAATGTCCTCCCTTCATTTTTTGGATACAGCAACTTTTTTGGAGTATCTAAAAGCAGTTGATCCAGCCTCGACCATCGCCAAGTTTTTCCCTGTCATAAAATAACTTAAATTAGTAGTTGATGGTCAAGTGTTCTCAAAAACTATAATTCGGAATTTGTTAATCGGCATTTTAATTGCCATCACCCTTGAGTTGTTCAGCGGAACGACAAGTTTTGCTCAAAATATCGAAACGATTAAAATTTCTGGCACTCCCGCAGGTGTTAGCACTCGCTACATCGGTGCTGTCGAGGGCAATATCAATTTTGACCTCAAAGATTTGCAAGATTTGGGAATTAATACATACCGGATTTACGGCGGGATGTCTCGATGGGAACCGGAAGATGATGATGCTAAATATGGCTGGCCTGAAATCTCCCAAATTAAGGCAAATCCCAATACAATTAATTGGGCGCATTGGGATAAGATGATGACAAATCCACCTAATGGTAGCGATTATTGGTGGTCGGGAGAACCTGGTACTGTTTGGAAAGGGAATGCTAGGACTATTTTTAATGGCCTCAAACAAGCTAAGATTCGCCCGGTTGTGAGTATTCGGAATGTTGACAATAGCTGGAGTCCGAGTTGGGCTCTGCAACTGAATCCGCCGCGCAATCAAGAAGATTGGAATGAGTGGTGGGAACACGTTTTTGCGACGGTTTATTGGCTGAATGTTCGCAATAACTACGGCGTTGATGATTGGGAAATTCACAATGAACCCGATAATCGCGATCAGGGTTGGGGCGGGACTAGGGCTGATTATTTTGAGTTGGTGAAAGTGGCCAAAGATGCGATCGACTTTGTTTACAAAACTTATTTGCCCGATCGCACTTATCACATCCACGGCCCGAAAACCGTAGGCGGTAGCAATTGGCCTGCTGCTGCTTTGCAGGAAATACCTAATTATTTCGATACAGTCAATGTCCACAACTATGATGCAGATATTTCTAACTACACCCGCAAACTGCACGGCTGGATGAATGGTACTATTCTGGCTGACTCTCCGCTGTGGCTGGGAGAATGGGGAAGTTACGAGATTAGCTACAGCGATTTATCCTTAGCTTTAACTTTGATTAAGAATTTGATTCGAGGTTCCCAGCCGGGAGATAATTATGTTTATGGCAGTCACATATTCTGTTTGTACGACTGGGGAAAGCCCGGACTCGCAGAAGGTTTGCTAGGAAGTAACGGAAAACGGCGCGCTGGCTACTATGCTTTGCGGATGGGAATTAGGGCTTTGCAGGGTGGGAAAACTACTTTTTTTCCGATCGCTAATAGTGCTAATTTAATGGCAGTTGCCACTAAAGATACTAGCAATCATGTTTATCTGCTGGCTGTCAATAGTCAACCAAAATCTTACACGGTCAATGCCGATGTTTCGGCTTTGCTTAAAGTTGGAACCGGAATCGTGAGAGAGTTTAGTTCTAGGGCGATGGATGAGGTTGTTGGCAAATTAACGCTGAAGGATGGTAATACTACTTTTTCGGTGGCAGGAAATACCGCTGTTTTAATCCAGTTTCAGTAGAGGAGTTAAAAATCAAATTGTTTGGCTAAAAATTGCTAGATTGTAGCATATAATTAAAAAATCATAGATTTTGCACAGAGTGTTACCGCATAAGTTTCCAGTGCCAAAATCTTTACTGTTACGCCGACTACCAGATCCGTTAGCATATATTTGCAGCGGGTAAATATTTTAACTTTTACCAAGTCGCGGTTTTCTAACAAATATCACTCCTATGCCCCCTGATGTTTATTCCCTCTCTCAATCAGGTAATTAACCGCAATCCTCTCATTGTCACGCCTCAGACGCCCATAGAAGAGGCGATCGAACTCATGAGTCGCACAGGAGCTAGTTATGTGCTAGTTCTAGAGCAGCACGGGAATTTTCAACGAGAAAGTCGGACGAATGGGAATTCAGCACCAGCACGGAAAAATTTAGGCTTTTACGATACCGTACCGCGTCCAGTACACTCTGAATTGAACGGGCGTAGTCTCAATGGCTCAAAACCGACTTATCCGGCGGATGGGCCTGTGCTCGGTATTATTACTGAGCGAGATATTGTACAGCTAAATTCGATCGGTGCTTCTTTGAGAGGATTTGCGATCGAGCAAATCATGATCAGAACCGTCACTGTAGCCAGAGAATCGCAGATTTCCGACATTTTTGCCTTGGGAAGTCTGCTAGAAAAAAACCAAATCGGCCACCTGCCCATCGTCAGTGAAATTGACGAACTTGTCGGTATAATTAGCACTCAAAGCTTTTTGGAAATGCTACAGGATGCGGGCAACTCCAAACAAAAAGCAGTTAGTAGCGCTTCGCCATCTCAAACGGTATTTGTGCCTCCTCCGCCAGTGCCAAATGTGCATCCAAAATTAGAGTTACCAGCTCACTCAATTAAACTTTATCAAATCCCTCGCATCGCTGCCTCGCGAGTTATTCATGCTCCTGCTTCTGCTTCAGTTCGCTACTTGGCGCAACTGATGTTCAGAAACAATGTTAACTATGTATTGATCACCGAAACCGCCGGACAAAATTCGACGGATTCTGCTCACAATTCAAGATTTACAAACAGCAACTCCCAGAAACTGATTGGGGTGGTAAGTACCCGCGATATCGTGCTATTGCAAGCACTGGGAATAGACTCTAATCAAACTAAAGCCGGAACGATTTGTAGTAGCCCACCACTCCTAGTGCGGCCTTACCAAACTCTTGAAGCAGCCACCATTCTTTTGCAAAAAACCTATTGCCAACTACCTTTATTAGTTGTCAATGAAAATAGTCACCCGATTGGTATTGTCAATCCTAAAACTATCCTATTGCAAGCGCTGGATTCAAAATCTCTCCATTCAGGTTTAATCGCTTTGCAGCGTCAACTAGAATCTACCAGCGCGCAATACAAAAAACTATCTTCACAACTAAAAATTACGGCTGCTCATAGTCAACAAGTTGAAAAGAATTCTCAAAATAGTTCGGATCTCGCCAATCTGGCTATTCAAATCAACAATCAAGGGATTTGGAATTGGAATATCGAAACTGATGAGTGTTTTTATTCCCTGCGCTGGAAAGAAATGCTCGGCTACTCTGAGAGCGAAATCGACCACCGCAGCTCGGAATGGTGGAGCCGAATTCATCCAGATGATCTTGATTCGGTAAAAGCAGCTTTAGAAAACCACCTAGCAGAAAAAACTGCGGATTTTGTAACAGAATATCGGATGCAATCCAAAGACGGTAGCATTATTTGGATGCTCAATCGGGGTCAAGTTTTGCGAAACGCTGAGGGGAAACCACTGCGGATGGTGGGCACTCATACAGATATTACTCAAAACAAGCAGTTAGAGGTAAAAGTCCGCGAAAATGAGCAGCGCCAAGCGGAAATATTTGACTCTCTGAAAGCAACTGTAATTTTCCAGATGGATGTGGGTGGGGTTTGGACATTTCTGAGTCGTGGTTGGACGGAAATGACTGGTTTTTCGGTGTCCGAAAGTTTGCAAACTAATTTTTTAGATTGGATACACCCAAATGAGCGAAAAGAGTGTGGAAAATTATTGGAGTCTTTGGTAGGGCGAAAGTCGGAGTTTCATCGACGAGAAGTGCAATTTTTGAAGAGGCATGAAATAGGTTTTGAAGAGTTAGAAAATCAAAGTTTTTCAGGCTTTATTTCAGTTGAAATTTTTGCACAAACCAGGCTGAATTCCCAAGGTGAAATCACGGGAATTTTAGGAACTTTGCACGATGTTAGCCGTCGCGTCGAAGGGGTTGAGGAACTGCGGGAAAGTGAAAAGGCAATTCGATCGCTCTACGAGGTCATGGTGGGCTCTCAAGGCTCTTTTGAGGAGCGCACGGCGAGGTTGTTGGCAATGGGTTGCAGTCAGTTTGGCATGGATATTGGGCTGTTGGGTCGGGTTTTGGGCGATCGCTACGAAGTGATCGCAGCTTATTTGCCAGAAGATTTTCCCTTCGGATTTGCTAAGGGAGACGGTTTTGCTTTAAGTAGAACTTTTGAACGAGAGGTTTTGCGATCGCCGGAACCCATTTCAATCGAATCGGCTGGTACCACTCAGTGGCGGCATCACCCCGCTTACACAGTGCGACGGCTAGAGGCATTCATGGGTACGCGGGTAATGGTAGAAGGCAGAGTTTTTGGCACTTTGAGCTTTACTTCGCACACCGCTAAAGCTCCGATGAAACCGCTAAATTTAGAAATCTTAAAGTTGATGGGTAATTACATCGGCACTGAAATTGCCCGCGAGGAAAAAGAGAGAACCTTGGAGCGGCAGTACCAGCGCGGCTTGCTGCTCAAACAAATTACTCAAAAAGTGCGATCGAGCTTAGATACTCAAGAAATTTTCCAAACAACCGCCACCCAAATCGGTCGCGTATTTGGAGTCAATCGCTGCACAATTCACACCTATCTGATCGAACCTTATCCCCACCTTCCTTGCGTCGCAGAATACTTAGAACCAGCCTACGAATCAGCTTTAGATTTAGAACTTTCTGTAACTTATAACCCCTATACAGAAAAACTTCTTTCTGAAGATATAGCACTCGCATCTCCCGATGTTTTTGCCGATCCATTGCTTGAATCCTCAGTGCCAATGTGTCGCCGCATCGGACTGAAATCTATGTTAGCAGTTCGCACTTCCTATCAAGGAAAACCCAATGGAATTATTACTTTGCATCAGTGTGATGCAACTCGTCAATGGAATCCAGACGAAGTTGAACTGTTAGAAGATGTTGCCGCTCAAGTCGGTATTACTTTAGCTCAAGCAAAGCTTTTAGAAACAGAAGTTCAGCGACAGCAACAACTCGCAGAGCAGAATGAAGCTTTAGATCAAGCACGACAAGCCGCAGAAGTTGCTAACCAAGCCAAAAGCGAATTTTTAGCTACCATGAGTCACGAAATTCGTACTCCCATGAATGCAGTAATTGGGATGACTGGTTTGCTGTTAGATATGGCACTGAGTCCAGAACAGCGAGATTTTGTCGAGACAATTCGCAATAGTGGCGATGCTTTACTGACTATTATTAACGACATCCTGGATTTCTCCAAAATTGAATCGGGAAAATTAGACTTAGAAAATCAGCCTTTTGAATTGCAAAATTGTATTGAAGAATCTCTGGAATTGCTAGCTGCGAGAGCCTCGGAAAAAGGTTTAGAGTTAGCTTATTTGATTGAGTCTTCTGTTCCGAAAAAGATTTTAGGAGATGTCACCAGGCTGCGTCAAATTTTAGTTAATTTGTTGGGTAATGCTGTTAAATTTACCGAATCTGGAGAAATTATAGTGCGTTGTACGGCTAGAGAAATTCCGCCAGGATTGGTTGCGAATTTGCTGTCAGAGGAGAATGTTTTAGGACAAGAACAGTTAGTATCTAACCCACAATATGAGATTCAATTTGCTGTCCAAGATACCGGAATAGGCATTCCACCAGACCGGATGAATCGGCTATTTAAAGCTTTTTCGCAAGTCGATGCTTCCACGACACGACAATACGGTGGTACAGGTTTGGGACTGGCTATCAGCCAGCGTCTGAGTGATATGATGGCAGGTAAAATGTGGGTTTTTAGTCAGGTGTCTAAGGCAAATAGCAATTTCCAAACTTCGCTTCCTGAGTTGAAAAAAAGTGTAGTTGGACAATCACCTGTGGGATTTGTAGAGCCGTCGATACCGGGAACTGGTTCGATTTTCTATTTTACAATAATAGCGGAAGCAATTGCAGAAATTGCCGATCAGAAGCAGCCACATTTTGTTACAGGAAAGCGTCTGTTAATTGTGGACAATCACGCCATCAATCGGCAAGTTTTGATCGCGCAGGCTGAGTCTTGGGGCATGATACCGATGACCGCAAATACGGCTGCTGAGGCATTGGAAGTAATCCAACAAAATGCGGAGATAGACTTGGTTATTTTGGCGATGAATCTATCAGATATGGATGGTGTGGCGCTGGCTGTGGAAATTCGTAAATTTGAAATGCACAATTTTTCGATAGGCGGTGAACAGCTAGATACAAATGGCATAAATATGATCGGCCATCGCAAAACTCCGCTACCTTTGGTGCTATTTACTTATTTGAGCAAGGCGGAAGTTTGGAAAAAACTTGAAACCACAGAAGTTCATTTTGCTGCTTTTTTAACTAAGCCTCTGAAACAGTCGCAGTTTTATAATGTTCTGGTGCAAGTTTTTGGATATGTTGCTGGCAGAAATAGCATGGGAGAATTCTCAAATGTTGCGACTTTGACTTCGGGATTGCAGTATTTTGAAAATTCTCAGGAACAACACCGAATGCAGCAAACGCCTGCGGTTTTGAGACAGGTTGCGAGCAATTTGCCCCAGGATGGAGCTAATGCAGTGAAGATTCGGATTTTGCTGGCGGAGGACAATGTGGTGAATCAAAAAGTAGCGATACATTTGCTCGATAGGATCGGATATCGGGCGGATATTGCTGCTAATGGGCTGGAGGTTTTGGAGATTCTGAAGCGACAATCTTATGATGTTGTGCTCATGGATGTGCAGATGCCGGAAATGGACGGATTGGAAGCGACGCGCTGTATCTGTCGAGATTGGCCGGCGAGTCAGAAGCCGACGATTATTGCGATGACTGCTAATGCGATGCAGGGCGATCGCGAAAAATGTATTGAAGCTGGTATGGATGATTATATCACTAAGCCTGTTCGTCGGGAAGAGTTGGCGATCGCCCTGAGTAAATGTCAACCTCTGAATCGGGACAAACAGACGGCGGTTGCTGAATCCAAAAATGGTAGTGTTCCTCGCAAATTCGCTAGTGTATCTGTGGCTGTATCTTCAAGTGTTGAGAGGACAAATGTTTCGCCGATTGACTTTCAGATTTTGCACAATCTCAGCGAACTTGATGATGAGGATGACCCAAATTTTTTGGGTGAATTAATTAATATCTATTTATTGGATGTACCGCAGCAGTTGAAAACGATGAAAGAGGCAATTTCTCTGGGTGATACTGACAGTTTGAAGCTGGCTTCTCACACGTTGAAATCGAGTAGTGCTAATTTGGGTGCCATGTGTTTTTCTGATGTTTGCAAGGAGTTGGAATCTATTAGCCGTGCGGCGGCTGAGTCGGGAGGAACTCAGACTTTTGATGTGGGAATAGCCCGCGATTGGCTGTTTGAAGCGGAAGTGGAGTGGGAAAAGGTGCGGGCGGCTTTTGAACGGGAGTTGGAGACTCGGAATTTGCGATCATCGTCTATTGGGTAATTTGTCAGTTGTTATTGGTTATTGGTTGGTTGTTTGTTCTTATTTTTGGGTGGTTGGTTATTAGTTTTCAGTTCCAATAATCAATAACCAATAACTAATAACCAATTCCCATATTTAATTTTCGCCTAAATATGCTTGACGAACAGTTTCATTTGACTGCAAATCGGTAGCAGAACCGGCAACTACAACTTGACCAGTTTGGATGACATAACCACGGTGAGCTACACTCAAAGCCATACGCGCGTTTTGTTCAACGAGTAAAATAGTAGTACCTTGAGCATTAATATCACGGATAATTGCAAAAATTTGACTAACCAACATCGGCGCTAAACCCATACTCGGTTCGTCCAATAATAGCAAACGAGGGCGCGACATCAATGCGCGGGCGATCGCCAACATTTGCTGTTCACCACCGCTGAGAGTTCCCCCTTTTTGACTAATTCTTTCTCGCAAACGGGGAAATAAATTTAAGGCTTTTTCCAGATCAGATTTGATACCGAGAGTATCGTTACGGAGATAAGCACCCATTTCGAGGTTTTCTTGTACTGTCATTCGCGGAAAAATCAGTCGCCCTTCTGGACTTTGAGAAATACCCAAACGGACTATCGCCTCTGTAGACAGCGATTCCAAAGGCTTTCCTTCAAATAATATAGTACCTTGGCGCGGGCGCAGCAGCCCTTGAATCGTGCGGAGAGTTGTAGTTTTCCCCGCCCCGTTGCTACCGATTAAAGTCACAACTTCTCCCTCCTTAACTGTTAACGAGACTCCTTTGAGGGCGTGGATATTTCCGTAGTAGGTGTGAAGATCTTTGATTTCTAGCATAATTACTGTGGCTGGACTAACTTTACATAAACTTTAATTAAAACATGGATATCTTGACTGTATCTTTACATAAACCTTTAAGTAAGTAGATAGTATGAATAGGTAAGGGAAACAAACCGCTACTAATTCCAAAGTTAACATTACTTAAAACTTTGCAAATTTTAGGAGACTTTAACGTGAAAATCAATCATAGTATTGGCTCGATCGCATTTTTATTGGCAACTCCTTTAGTTACAGGCTTGAGTATAGGTATTGCGCCTAGCAATGCTGCAATTATAGCAGGTTCTGCCGCAGAAGTCAGCATGGACAACTTCAGTCACCGACCGACTGACACAGGTACATTCACTAACACTTATACTCTGGCGATCGCTAACGAAGGCATAGTGATTAGCGAAGCCAATGCTAATGCAGTTTTTGTATCTAACTGCCAACAATTGTTGGCAGCAAATCTCTCGCAAAGTACAGTCCAAGGTGAGGGCAGTAACTATTCCGGTTTAGCCCAGAGTCAAGCAGCAGTGATCGGTGACTTCTCTATTGATGCCAAAGAAACTTTTTCCTTCACTATTCAGGCTATTTTAAATCTTTTTACCTATGTTGACAACCCCGAATCAGAACGGGCCAGTGCCCAAGGAAGTATATCTTTTTCATTGATTGACACTGTTTCTAACATTCTTTTAGACTCATTTCAACTTGGGATTGGTTTGCATTCTTTTAAAGGCCCAGAGTTGGGTTTGTCAAGCAACCTCACTGGCAACTTTAATCCCACACAAGTTAGTTTTGGTTTTCTGAATCAAGGTAATACAAAAGGCCTGAACTTATATACTTCTGGAGTGTATTCGCGGACTTTTGACAACGCCACTAACATAAGATTAGTAGAAGTTAAGAATAATCTGGTATTGGCAGAAGCGCAACCAGTTCCAGAAGCAGAACCTGTTCCAGAACCGACTACTATATTAGGCACTGCCATGTTTTTCGGTTTCCTAGCCAAGGGGAGAAAACTTCAGAAATAATTATTAGTCATCGCAAGAATTGCCTGTTTTGAACAGGCAAGATGCCTGTTCCATAATACAGCACTTTTCAGATCTGTAGGTACTATTTCTTGTAGAGACACGGCAGTGCCGTGTCCCTACGGGGATATTGATAGTACCTATAAACCTGGAATCTGCTGTAAATATGGTCGATGTTTATTGGAGATATCTATTACCCATTGGCATCTTCTTCTTTTCCCAAGTATGCTTCAATCACGCGAGGATCGGCGCGAACTTCATCAGGAGTTCCTTCGGCAATTTTAGTGCCATATTCCATGACACTCACGCGATCACTAATTCCCATCACCACTTTCATATCGTGTTCGATTAGCAAAATACTCAAATCCAACTCATCCCGAATCCGGTAAATAAAGCGAGTTAAATCAGCCGTTTCGTTTGGGTTCATTCCCGCAGTCGGTTCATCCAAAAGCAAAACTTTCGGGTCAGATGCCAAAGCCCTGGCAATTTCCAATCTACGCTGATCGCCGTAGGAAAGGTTTTTTGCCAACTCTGGTGCTTTAGCAACGCCTAAACCGACAAAATCTAGCATATTCAAGGCTTTTTTCTTAGCTCCTCGTTCCTCCAAAGTCACGGCTGGAGAGCGGAGGATTGCACCCAACAAACCAGCTTTTAATCGGCAGTGTCTACCAACTAAAATATTATCCAGCACAGTCATGTTGTTGAATAATCGGATGTTTTGAAAAGTTCTAGCAATCCCAAAAGTTGTTAGGCGATCCGGCGGTAAACCAGTAATATTTTTATTTTCAAGTATCAACTGGCCCGCAGTTGGTTTGTAGATGCCCGTAAGCATATTAAAAAATGTGGTTTTCCCGGCACCGTTGGGGCCGATCAAACTGGCGATCGATCCTTTTTCCAAAGTTAAACTAACCTGGTTTACCGCAGTCAAACCGCCGAATCGCATTGTAAGTTGCTGTGCTTCTAATAGTGACATTTTTATGCTTTTATACCTTCTAATGTACAAACAAAGTAGAATTTTAAAAGATTAAATTCTAGGGAACGCTGAGGCCGATATTGTTGGTGCAACTCAGCAGTTGAAAAGTTGTCAATAGTTTTGAGATTGAGATCCTTAGCCAAAGTTTCAATGTTTTCAAAGCCAGTAATCCACGGTGTATACATACTTTCATATTTATCTATGTAATCATTGATATCTTGGTAGCCTGTTGTTCTCGCAATCACTTGTTGTGACATATAATCAAAGGATAATTTAAAATCTTTAAAATTGTTGCGAATTTGTTCCAATACAACTATGACATCTTTATTGGCAATTAAGGTAGTGTTACCTTCCCACAAAAAATATGTATGTTGCTCGAAATCCAACTCGCCTTGTTTCAGCAAGACTGTTAAACCATCTTGCACGTAATCGCCTGGAATGTAGCGAACATTTGCCCTAACTTTGTTGGCTTTGAGCGTTGATTCTTTTAATTGCAGTGTGGTGCGATCGTCTATTTCCCAATAATTCACTCCTTCTCCATTCATTCTAGCAGCGCGAGTATCCAAACCAGAGCCTAGAATAACGACTTGCTTGCAGCCTGCTAAAATTTGATTGGACAAAACATCATCAAAATATTTAGTCCGCAGTTTAATCATTTCTTTAGCAGCAGGAGAGTTTTGAGCTATTTCGTCGGCATTTTTTCTGGTTTCCTCATTTAACCAAATTTTTACTACATTATCAATATAAAGAGGCGCTGTTTCTTCGTTTTCTTCTGCTCTAAATTCTGCTACAATAAAAGCAGTCCCAGTTACATTATTACTCATTGCTCATTCCCCCCAATTATATCATGTCCGGTTGAATAGCGATCTTACTTTTGTCTGATCGTGTCCTATGCTTTATGCCATATACTCTATGCTCAAGGCTTGTACAGGATTTATTTGAAATTAGCCAGATGTCATATGACTATTGACTTGTTGTATTTACTAATCAGTCTTTAGCTGGCTGATCCTCAGAGTGCAATTCAGCTTGATGAATTTTATCGGGGATTAGTCCTTCGGGGCGGACAATCATCATGACAACTAGAGTTAAACCAAATAGAAATAAGCGCATTTGAATCGGGTCTAAACTGGTTGCTAGAAAGTCTGCTAGCTGGGGGATTGCAATCCTAGGAAGTACAAAAGTATTCATAAAACCTTTGAGGACTTGTGCTAGTTGGGGTAGATAAAGCCGATCGGCAGACATGATAATTATAGCGCCCAAAATCACCCCGGTCATGTTGCCCAAACCGCCCAAAATCACCATACACAGGATGATTACCGAGACTGAGAAGTCGAAGACACTGGGGAAAATGGCGCTGATATAAGCTGCGTAAAACGCGCCTGCAAACCCCGAAAACGTGGCTCCCATCGCAAAAGCTGAAAGTTTAGTTTTGACGAGGTTAATGCCCATCGCACTAGCTGCTAATTCGTCTTCGCGCATGGCATTCCAGGCCCGTCCCAAGCGAGAATCTCGGAGCCGCGAAATCATGAAGTAAGCGAAGACAACTAGCAGTAAAATTAGGTAGTACCAGGGAAAGTAGTTGCCGGTAGTGAAAGCACCGATGATCGGGAGAGATGGACGCCCGATTGGGTTTATTCCTGCTTCGCCGCCGGTGAGGTTGAAAGGTCGATCGCACCCAACGAGACATAATACCAATTCTGGTTTACCCAACAACGAAGCCACAATCTTTGAGACTGGTTCGTCGATGCGAATCGCGGTTAAATTCCTAAATACAACCGGGATAATTTCGCCAAAACCGAGGGTGACGATCGCCAAATAATCGCCCTTGAGCCGCAGTGTCGGAATACCCAGGATTACACCCGATAGGCCAGCTACACCAGCCGCGATCGGCAAAACTATCCAAAAATTCCAAGCAATATTTATCTGTCCTGAAGATAGCAAAGCCGTCGTGTAAGCGCCGATCGCAAAAAACGCCGCATATCCCAAGTCCAACAAACCTGCAAAACCCACAGTAATATTCAAACCCAGCGCCAACATAATAAAGATTTGAATCTGTACTACAGTCGCAATCCAGCCAGTTTTAGCTTGCAGATCGATGAAGGGGAAAAGAATTAAAATAAAAGCTAATGTCACCAAAGTTGCCAATCGCTGGCGTTCGTTTGGTAAACCTTGTAGAGCACCCATTAATGTAGCGGTAAAAATGGCGATCGCCAAACTGCAAATTCCGTACAGCAGAGTCGTCGGCAAATCCACAGCAGATTGACCAGAAAAAGGTCTAACTATAACTCCTTCTACTATGCTAGCAACTAACAGCCAAACTCCCAATCCCAGTCCGGCTAAACTGCCAATTGTTGCACCCATTTTCGGGTTGTAAACTTTCTGTTCCTGACCAGCCATAAAGCCCGCCGCCGTGCCCATCAGCCAGCCGATAACGGTGCCACTCCAACCGCCGAATAGGAGGACTGTCAAAGAGGCGATCGCTCCTAGAATACCGCTCGATTTAATTGCTTTGATTATTTTATTTGACATAGGAATTAGTCATTAGTTATTAGTCAGTAGTCATTAGTTATTAGCCCGCCGTCAGTAGTTAGATGGAAGAACCCTAGGAGTCTCAGTATAGATGCGACTGACGCGGGCTGTGCCAACTTCTGCCTCGATCAATGCGATCGACGGCTTGTGGTGGAAACTGGCGATCGGGCTAGCTACAGTTTAGAATCTTTTGAGCTCGATTGTTGCACCAAAAGCGACAAAATTTGAAATATACTGGAACTGTTACCGCAACACACTTCAAATGGGCGATCGCGATATGGTACAAGCTCCTCAAAAAACTATCACCTTGGACGAGTTTTTGCAACTGCCAGAAACCAAACCCGCTAGCGAATACGTCAACGGTGCGATCGAGCAAAAACCGATGCCACAAGGAAAACACAGTACAATTCAAGGTAGACTGGTCACAGTGGTCAATCATCTTGTACAGAAGCCACAAATTGCCCTAGCCTTACTAGAACTTCGCTGCACCTTTGGCGAACGTTCTATTGTTCCCGATGTCGCGATTTTTGTGTGGAATCGCATTCCCCTAGATGCTGACGGCGAAATTGCCAATACATTTAATATTCACCCAGACTGGACAATAGAAATTTTGTCCCCTGGCCAAAGCCAAACCAAAGTCACCAACAATATTTTGCACTGTTTGAATGCCGGTTGTCAGATGGGTTGGTTGCTCGATCCCGATGAAAAAAACATTTTAGCTTATCACGCAGGGCAGCAGCCGATCGCGCTCCAAGAACCGACAGATATACTGCCGATTCCCGAATTTATGGGGGAAATGCAGTTGACTTTAGGCGAAGTTTTTGGCTGGTTGAAACCAGGGAATATTTAATTGGGCGTTGTATAATCTTGAAAGAGGATTCCTTAATCATTTCCTCCATTTCAGGATCTTCAGAGGTCATTTGTTGAAGGATCTTCACTGCATCATTTGTCTTCGGCATCTTCTGTTTTCTTCATGTAGGAGTGTAGATTTTAGTAATAACCTCCTGAATTGAATCGACAACGAAATGATATAGAGGAGACGGCAGTGCCGTCTCCCTCCAAAAATAATATTGTAGGGACACGGCATTGCCGTCTCCTAATTTTGGCTACTAATAATTCCGATGCTGCCGGATTTGATATTACAACCAATCCCAAACATACTGCACCTTCAAACCTTCTCCTGAACATTCTCACCCAACAAACCGCCAGGCCGAAAAGCCAAAATCACCACCAAAACCCCAAATACCCAAGCATTAGTCCAGCGACTCGACAAATACTGATCGCTCAAAGACGACAACACCCCAATCAAAACCCCTCCTAACATCGCCCCCACAATATTACCAATCCCCCCCAAAACCGCCGCCGTAAAAGCCCTCAGACCCGCCGTAAACCCCATCGTAAACACGATCGTATTGTTATACAAACCAACTAAAATTCCCGCCGAACCAGCCAAAGCTCCACCAATCAAAAAAGTCAGAGCGATAATCTGATCGACATTAATTCCCATGATTTTAGCAGCATCCCGGCTTTGAGCAGTTGCCCGCATCGCCTTTCCCAGACGAGTGTACTGCACAAACACATGAAGCAAAACCATTAATACTAGAGCTACTACCAACACAATTAAATCTTTTGTAGTAAATACAATAGTCGTTTGAATTCCCATAGCTTTGAGAATATCAACTCGCGGTAACAAATCGGGGAAGCTTTTCGGAGCAGCAGAATTAGAACCCATCACCGGAATAAAAGCTTTCAATCCTCCCCAAAATAATCCCATATTTTGGAATATAAAAGAAACCCCGATCGCCGAAATTAACGGAGCCAAACGAGGAGCATTTCGCAAAGGTCGATAAGCATACTTTTCGACAACAATATTCAGTCCCGCACAAAACAGCGAACATACAACCAAAGCGACTAACATCACCGGTATCGCAATACTTAAAGGTGCGCCGTCTTGAATGCCAAAAGCTCCGAAAACAGTCAGCGAAGCAAAAGCACCCAACATATACAAATCGCCGTGAGCAAAATTGATTAACTCAATAATCCCGTACACCATCGTGTAACCCAAAGCAATAATTGCAATCAGTGCGCCGTTGACCAAACCCACCAATAACTGTTGAATCAGCACTTCGGGACTGCGGACTATTTCGCCAATAATTTTTGGTAAGTCAAATCCGGCGATCGGGCCTAACAACAAAACTATATATGCTACACCTATATATAAGAGAATACTTTTCCAGTTTTTCATAATTATTCGTAATTGGGAATGGGGAATTGGAAATGGGAAATTGGGCATTATACTCGTTACCAGGCAGAGCCTGGTAACGCAGATCCGGAGGCTCTGCCTCCAATCTTCCTACTAGAAAAGCGAGGCAATCTTCCTACTAGAAAAGCGAGGCAGAGCCTCTAGACATCGGTTCCCAGGCAGAGCCGGGGAACCAGTTAACATCGGTTCCCAGGCAGAGCCGAGGAACCAGTTAAACAGTTAACAGTCAACTGACAAGAGTCAACTGACAACTGACTAATTATTCAGTCTTGAGCGCGCTCACAAATTCCCACTTACCAGCTTTAACAACATTTCCTGACATTGTAGTCAAGCTAGTGTCGCCATTAGCATCAAAACTCCAAGTGCCAAGGACACCGTTAAAATCTTTAGTTGCCAAAACAGCATCGCGAATCGCAGCGCGGTCATTTTTGCAGACCTTATTAATTGCGCCGATAATCACTTTAGCAGATTCAAAAGCATAAGCTGCATAAGCTTCGGGTTCAGCATTATATTTTGCCTTGTAGCTTTCATACCACTTCGCACCAACGCCAGTCAATTCTTTAGGAGGCAAACCACCAAAAGTAGCATAAACTCCTTCAGCATCTTTGCCTCCGGCATCAATTAAAGCTTGCTCTTTAATGCCATCCGGGCCCATGAATTTAACTGCTTCAGGTGTCATCCCGACATTTCTCATGTCTTTAATGATTTGTCCAGCATTACTTTGAGTAGTGCCACCAAAGTAAATCATGTCGGGATTTAAAGCTTTGATCTTATTCATTAAAGCTTTGTAATCGCTGGCTTTGATATCAATTCCCTCCCGGCCGAGGACTT
>JAYTZD010000127.1:0-7998 GCA_043742065.1 Oscillatoriales bacterium | reverse complement strand
GCCGTGTCCCTACAGCCGTCGTAGGGACACGGCACTGCCGTCTCCTCTATATCATTCCGGCGCAGCCGGAATTGATATTATATCCAATATCTCGCAGCGACGCACCCTACGGATTAACTGCGGGGACTTCAAAAAATGTGAAACCTATTATGAATCGATCGAGCGTTTGAGCATTTCAGTGATAGTATTACCATCCAAAGGTTTAGAAAACCAATATCCCTGAGCTAATTCGCAGCCAAGATCTCGAAGCTGTGCTAACTGTTCGGCTGTCTCAACACCTTCGGCGATCGCCTCCAGTCCCAAATTGTGAGCCAAAGTCACAATCGCCCGTACAATTTGTAAATGCTGACTCCCATCATTACCATCTTCGCTAGTTCCCAAACGGCTCACAAAAGAGCGATCGATCTTCAGCGTATCCAGCGGAAAACGGTGTAAATAACTCAAAGACGAATAGCCCGTACCAAAATCGTCGATCGACAGCCGAATGTTTTTAGCCTTCAATTGAGTCAGTACGGTATTAACTTTCTGCACATTTTCCACGATCGCACTTTCAGTAATCTCCAACTTCAAACAGCTTGGATCGCAGCCAGTTTCAGCCAAAATTTCATCGATTTGCTCCAACAAATTCGGCATTCCTAACTGTTTAGGAGACAGATTGACACTCATTGTTAATTTATGAGGGTCAATTATTGGTAATCGGTAATTGGGCATCGGGCATCGGGCATCGGGCATCGGGAATTGGGCACCTGTGCTGAGCGAAGTCGAAGTATTGGGAATTGAGCATTGCCGAACTTCCTGCTTCCCTGTATCCGTTAAATCCGTTAAATCCGTTACAGAATCCGTTGCCGAACTTCCTTCTTGCTTCGTTAACATTTCTTGCCAAACGCGCAATTGCCGACAAGATTCTCGCAGTACCCAAGCCCCCAGAGGCACAATCAAACCCGTTTCTTCAGCTACAGGAATAAAGGTAGATGGTGGCACTAAACCCCGAACCGGGTGTTGCCAACGTACCAAAGCTTCAAAACCCTCGATCGCACCACTAGCGATCGAAATAATCGGTTGATAGTTGACAATAAAATGGGAAGTTTCATCCTTATTTTTCCCTAATTCCTGCTGACCCAAAATAGCCGATCGCAGGTCGGTTTCTAACTGCAATAGCGACAAAGTTTGCTCGTGCATCGCCAAATTAAACACCTCATGGCGGGCTTTTCCCAAAGCTTTAGCCCTATACATTGCAATGTCGGCATCCCGTAGAAATTCTTCAGGATGGGTATAGAAAGCACTCTGTTGGCCATTCAACTCTTCACCATCTAATAATTCTACTTCGTCTCTACTAAACACTATACCAATGCTAGCAGTGGTGAATACTTCATGACCTTCGAGGTTAAAAGGTATTGCCAATTCTTTTTGTATTCTATTAGCTGCTAGGGTAGCGTCGCCGAGGTTTTGAGTGCTGTCTAGCAGGATGGTAAACTCGTCTCCGCCGAGTCGCGCGACGGTATCGGAAACGCGCACACAATCCTGAAGCCGCTGTGCGAGGGCGATTAGCAGTTTGTCCCCTAGAAGATGTCCTAGAGAATCATTAACTACTTTGAAGCGGTCTAAATCTAAGAAAAGGACGGCAAATTTGTAATCTGGAGAATCTTGAGAACGGTGTATAGCTTGTGCTAGTCGATCGATAAACAAGAGGCGGTTTGGCAAACCCGTCAGCGCATCATGAAAGGCATCGTGCAGAAGTTTTTGTTCTACTCGTTTGCGATCGGTAACGTCTCTGATAATAATTTGCGCCGCCGCTGAGCCTTGATAAATGGCGGGGATGCCGGCAACTTCGACATCAATGATTGTTCCATCTAGCCGCATTAATTTTTCTTCGGCAAGCTCGATCGGTCTATTTTCTTCCTCTACTTGCCGAATCCGTTCTCTGGCTATTTCTACATAGCTGGGATGGACGAAATGCAACACCGGAAAGCCGATTAGTGCGGATGGAGAGCTAGCGCCCAGGAGTTTTGCCCCTGCTGCATTGATATAGGCGATTTTGCCTTGAGAGTGAACTGCGATCGCCTCTGGAGAAAGTTCTACTAAACAGCGGTAGCGTTCTTCACTTTCTTGGAGAGATACTATTAAGTCGGAGCGCTCTTTTTCTACTTGCTGGCGTTCGATTTCCATTTTGTGAGCAACCAGAAATTTACCCAGATTTTGAGCCATCAATTCAATAATTTCTTTTTCCTGGGATGCAAAGTTTTTATGCCTGATATCTCTGGAACAAAAACTCAAAGTACCATAAATTTTATTGTTAACAAATATCGGTGTTCCTATGTAAGATTCTATACCCCAAGCTTGATATAATTGATACTCGCCAGTCTCCAGTATTTCTCTGATGTGACAACACGACATAGTTTTTCTAAACTTAATCACTGCCTCACAATAGGTATCGGCAAGATTTAATTCTAATCCGGGCGCAAAATACACTAAATCAGTTTTGGCGGAGCGAATAACCAAAGATTGATTTTCCACCTTAGCAAGGATGCCAATAGAAAGTCCAAAAATCAAACACCCTGCGCTTAGATAATCATCAACCAGTTCTTGAAAGTTTTGATAATTATAAGTCGTAATCCGATGTAAGTGTTTGAGGTTGGCACTAAAAGTTGCTAAAGCTTGAGATTTTGAATATAATTCTTCTTCGGCTCGTTGGCGATCGGTGACATCTGTTTGAACTCCTATAAAGTGGGTCAAGTGTCGGCGCGAGTTGTACACCGGAGCAATAGAAAGTTCGTTCCAAAAAGGCGTGCCATCTTTCTGAAAGTTACGCAATATAACTTGGCATTCTTTACCTTCTTCAATAGCTTTTCGCAACTCTTGGACAGCGGCTGGATTCGTGTTTTTGCCCTGTAAAAATCGGCAATTTCTACCAATTAATTCGTCTCGGTTATAACCAGTGATTCGCTCAAAACTTGGATTGACATAAATAATCGGATTATCGGCAACTGTGGCATCGGCGATCGCAATGCCATTGCTGGTACTCTCGATCGCCCTTTCCATCATTTGCAAACGTTCAGACGATCGAATGCGATCGATCGCTGCGGCTAACAAATTCGCGATCGCTTCCATAAAATAAACATCATCTTGGCTAAAAACCCGCTCTCGATCGGTGTGAACTCCCAAAACACCCCAGACAGGAGATTGAGAATTGTTGGCTTCAACTGATTCTCCCCAGTTCCTTGTCGCCACTCCCCGATTTGCCGGAACGATCACCGTCACGCCACTGACAATTTGGTGGTTGTGCAGCAGTGGCGACTCGCCAAAGCGGGTTTCCACCCGCAAATCTTCGACGATGACCGGTTCGCCCACCAACAATGTATAGCCGGCTTGAGACCGGGGCGAAGCGATGACAGTAGCGCTACCGACCATCCCGGCCTGCCAGCCAAAGCCCGATCGCAAAATGAAAGCATGACCAGAAGGCAATAGTTCCAACAACTGACAATACTGAACATTCAGAGTTTGGGCAATCAACACCCCAGCTTTGTCCATCAGCGCCAACAAATCTGTTTCAGCCAGGGCCAAATGTCCCAAGTAAGCTACGGCGACTTGCTGGCGGGCGCGCAAGTGAATTGACGCGAGCAATTCCTGCTCGGCTGCTTCGGCTCGCTTGCGTTCACTAATGTCGCAAAACACTGACAGCAGAACTTTTTCCGACTGCAATGTCAGGTAGCGCATTGATACAGTTGCCCAAAGCAGTGTGCCATCGGCCTTTTTTACCCGGACTTCTGCCTCGTGGACTCGCCCGTTGTTGCCGAGTTCCTCCAGTAGTTTGTGGCGGTCTGCGGGGTTGCTGTAGAATTCTGTGGCTTTTTGATGCTCGATCGACTCTCCAGGTTTGAATCCGAAAAAAATACCGCACAAATCGTTGTAATAAAGAATGGTGCCGTCAGCTAGACTACTGATCACCAAGGGTACTGGCATCGAATCGGCGATCGCCAGAAATAATTCTTGAGTTTCTTGCACCGCCTCGCGGACTTCCGACTTGAGGACACAGCCCTGACAGTTTTCGGAGATCAAACTGTCTAGTTTTTGATTGACCCATTCTAATAATCTTTTTTGCACAAAACCGAACTCCTGTACCGAGGGCTGTGAATTTGTGGTCGTTGTCGATTTCAGATGCCTCCGGGCGATCGATACTGATCTCCGATATCATCTCAACCCTAAACCCATACCAATGATAACATTTAGTTTTTTTCCCTTTTTGGAAGGCTCTCTTGACTTAGGACTTTCCAATCCCAACTTTCATTCTAAACTAATCCAATTTTTTTGATTGATTTAGCGCAATTTTTGGCTCTTTAATGCTTAGGTATTTTTGATGCACTACTCTCGATCGCTAAGTTAATTGGATATTTAATTCAGGCATCGAGAACATTTCTATTACAGTATCATACACGAGCGTAATTAATCGACTTTACTGAAAAGAAGATGATTCCGCGATCGCCTAGAGTTTTGGGTTTGAGTTGCCTGCAAGTTCCGTGAATATTTTTATTTGGTATTGAACTCCACTTTTTTGACGATTGCGTTAAGTTTTTATATAGGAGGCTACTTTGCCGAATCAGGATCAAAAGCGCCTCATTTTCCAAGTAGAATGATCAGCAAAGAATCAACGAATGCTATCCGAGGAGACACCAGAAATGCTTGAATCTTATCGCCAACACGCAGCTTCACGGGCAGCCTTGGGAATTCCCCCACTACCCCTAGATGCTCAGCAAACCTCAGAACTTTGCGAATTGCTAAAAAATCCCCCAGCGGGCGAAGAAGAAACCCTAGTTGAATTATTGCGCGATCGCGTACCACCAGGAGTAGACCAAGCAGCCTACGTCAAAGCAGGATTTTTGACCAGCATCGCCAAAGGAGAAATCCACAGCCCCCTAATCACCCCCAAATGGGCAGTCTACCTGCTAGGTACAATGATGGGCGGCTACAACGTCCACTCCCTCATCGATTTGCTCAATCCCACGGCCGAAATTGCAATTCCCGCCACCGCCGCCCGTGCCCTCAGCAAAACCCTGTTAGTATTTGACGCCTTCCACGATGTTCTGGAATTGTCCGATGTCAATCCCTACGCCAAACAAGTCATCGATTCTTGGGTGAATGCCGAGTGGTTTACCGGTCGCCCGCAACTAGCCGAAGCCATCACCGTAACCGTGTTTAAAGTGCCGGGAGAGACGAATACCGACGATTTGTCGCCGGCCCCCCAGGCTACCACGCGGCCGGACATTCCCCTGCACGCTTTGACCATGCTGGAAAGCAAAATGCCCGATGCTCTGCAAACCATTGCCGAATTGAAGCAAAAAGGTCATCCCGTAGCCTACGTTGGCGATGTTGTCGGCACCGGTTCCTCGCGGAAATCGGCGATTAATTCCGTGCTGTGGCACATTGGTAATGATATTCCATTTGTGCCGAACAAGCGCAGCGGAGGTTATATTCTAGGAAGTGCGATCGCCCCAATTTTCTTCAATACCGCTGAAGATTCCGGTGCATTGCCGATCGAATGCGACGTCGCCAAAATGGAAACCGGCATGGTAATCACCATCCATCCCTACAAAGGCGAAATCACCAACGAAGCCGGAGAAATCATCTCCACATTCACCCTAAAACCAGACACAATATTAGACGAAGTTCGCGCCGGCGGCCGAATTCCCCTATTAATTGGACGTACTTTAACTGACAAAACCCGCGAAGCTTTAGGACTAGAAATCAGCACTATTTTCACCCGTCCTAGTATCCCAGTCGATACCCATAAAGGCTTTACTTTGGCGCAGAAAATGGTCGGGAAAGCTTGCGGTTTAATTGGCGTGCGTCCCGGTACATCCTGCGAACCAGCGATGACCACAGTCGGTTCCCAAGATACCACCGGCCCCATGACACGGGACGAATTAAAAGAACTAGCTTGTTTAGGATTTAGCGCCGATTTGGTAATCCAAAGTTTTTGCCACACCGCCGCCTATCCAAAACCAGTTGATGTTAAAACTCACCATGAATTACCCGATTTCATGGCTCAACGAGGAGGAGTAGCCTTGCGTCCGGGAGACGGGATTATTCACTCCTGGCTAAACCGGATGTTATTGCCAGATACAGTAGGAACTGGTGGCGATTCTCACACTCGTTTTCCCTTGGGAATTTCCTTTCCAGCCGGTTCGGGATTGGTGGCATTTGCTGCTGCTTTGGGTGTCATGCCATTGGATATGCCAGAATCGATTTTAGTGCGATTCAAAGGTGAATTGCAGCCGGGAGTAACATTGCGGGATGTTGTGAATGCCATTCCCTATGTGGCAATTCAAAAAGGCTTGCTAACTGTCGAGAAACAGAACAAGAAAAATGTGTTTTCTGGGCGGATTATGGAGATTGAAGGTTTGCCCGATTTGAAAGTCGAGCAGGCTTTTGAATTGACTGATGCGACGGCCGAACGTTCTTGTGCTGGTTGTACGATTAAACTGAGCGTCGAGACTGTTTCCGAGTACATTCGTTCTAATGTGGCGCTGCTGAAAAACATGATGGCGCGGGGCTATGCAGATGCGCGGACAATGATGCGCCGGGTGGCGAAGATGGAGGAATGGCTGGCTAATCCGGTGTTGCTGGAGGCTGATCCTGATGCGGAGTATGTCGAAATCCTTGAAATCGACTTGAATGAGATTAAAGAGCCGATCGTGGCTGCACCCAATGATCCCGATAATGTTAAGTTGTTAAGTGAGGTTGCAGGCGATCGGGTGGACGAAGTATTTGTCGGTTCCTGCATGACAAATATCGGTCACTACCGCGCCACTGCGAAAGTGTTGGAAGGTTCAGGGGAAGTGAAAGCCCGCCTGTGGATTTGTCCACCAACTCGGATGGATGAACAGCAACTCAAAGAAGAAGGTTACTACAGCATTTTCGGAGCCGCTGGAGCGCGCACAGAAATGCCCGGTTGCAGTCTTTGTATGGGAAATCAAGCACGAGTCAAAGATGGCACAACGGTATTTTCAACATCCACTCGAAACTTCAACAACCGCATGGGCAAAGACGCACAAGTTTATCTTGGTTCCGCCGAATTAGCCGCCGTTTGTTCGCTATTGGGCAAAATTCCCACAGTCCAAGAATACATGGAAATTGTGGCGAAGAAGATTAATCCTTTTGCTGACGATTTGTATCGGTATTTGAATTTCGATCAAATTGCTGGTTTTGAGGATGAAGGGCGAGTGATTGCGTTGGAAGATATGCCTCGGATTGAGGATATTTTGGGGATTCCCGAAGGCGTGTTGAGCAAGTAAAAAGTGCGGTGACTGAGCGTAGTCGAAGTGCGGTGACTGAGCGTAGTCGAAGTCCGTTGACTGAGCATAGTCGAAGTCCGTTGACTGAGCGTAGTCGAAGTGTCCACTTCGACTACGCTCAGTGAGCATACAGCAGGCTTTAAACAAAGGATGATTGAAAGGAAATTAGTTATGATTAGCCAATCTATTACAACAGAAGACAATCTCTACGAACAAGACTTTTGTTTGTGGATAGAAGCTACTGCTCAGAAATTAAAAGAAGGCAAATTTAACCAGATAGATATTCCAAATTTAGTTGAAGAAATCGAAAGTATGGGCAGAAGTGAAAAACGAGAATTGAGAAATCGTTTAATTGTGCTTTTGATGCACTTACTCAAATGGGAATATCAGCCAGAAAAACGTAGCCAAAGTTGGCGAAGCACCATCGCAGAACAGCGTATTTGTATTGAAACATTGCTAGAAGATAGTCCGAGTTTACAACCTCTGATTTTAGAAGTATTTGATAATTGTTATGAAAAAGCTTGCCAGAAAGCTGCGGATGAAACAGGGATTAAATTAAACTTTTTCCCCAAGGAATCGCCTTTTACCCTCGAAGAAACTTTGAAAGGAAGTTTTGTTGATGAGTAAGTTATATCAATTCCGGTAACACCGGAATGATATAGAGTCCAAGGCAGTGCCGTGTCCCTACAATGTTATTTTGAGTAGGGAC
>JAYTZD010000126.1:0-17745 GCA_043742065.1 Oscillatoriales bacterium | reverse complement strand
TTCTCGATCATTCATAAAAACACTATGCCAATTGCGACCAGGATTCGATCATTAAAACTGCTTCATCGCCCGTTCCATATCCCGGTTATCATCACGTTTTTTCATATCTTCGCGCTTGTCATAGAGTTTCTTCCCTTTTCCTAAACCGATATCCAGTTTTACCCAGCCGCCTTTCAAATACATCTTGAGTGGCACCAAAGTCAAGCCTTTTTCTTCGACTTTGCCGATTAATTTACGAATTTCCTGCTTGTGCATCAACAACTTGCGAGTACGACGAGGTTCGTGATTAAAATAATTGCTAGCACTTCTCCAGGGGGAAATATGAACATTAATTAGCCACAGTTCACCATTCCGAACTAAGGCATATCCGTCCCGCAAATTAGCCTTTCCTTCCCGAATCGATTTAACTTCAGTTCCCTTCAGCTCAACTCCCACTTGATATGTATCTGTAATTTCATAGAGATGCCGCGCTAGTCGGTTGTCACTAAGAATTTTGTATCCTGGGCTTTTTTCGCTCATTTTTATCTCCCCTTTATCTCCCTTAAAATTATTATAACTCTAGCTTCACTGTAGAAAAGACAGAAGCTTGACAAAACTTAAATTACAGGTCTAGGCATTACCAATTTTGCTGAGCTAAGATGTCACCAACGTGAATGTCAAGCGGTATCATGCAGCGCACCAATATTCCTGATTCTGGTATCTCGGATTCTGTCAGTCCCCATCCTGCGGTTAATTTGGTTTTGCTAGCTCCTTCTGTGCTCGCACTCACTTGGTTTTTGGCTAACCTGGAGGCAGTTAAGTGGCTGTTATCCTCGTTTGTCGAGATACCCACTCTTTACAAGATACTAATTAGTTTACTGATTGTAGCATTAGTAGGGCGATCTATTGGGAGTTCCGGGCGATCGCACCGCTCAATCCCAAAATTTATTTTGAGGCGCTATCCGGTGCTGCTGATGCTGGGTGCGGGTATTTGCTCGATCGCGCTTCAGTGCATAATTGATATCAAACAGATCACCGTACTGCTGTTTATTCTAGGAACCTACGGGCTGTACGGCTTGTTGTGTGATGCCTACTTTTGGCAAAAAAACTTGCCCATAGCAGGCTTATTGGCTTGTATTTTACCATTCAACAGTCAGTTAAATAGCGGTTTAGGTTTACCAGCGCGAGTCCTAACTGCTCAAGTAGTAGAACAATTGCTCAGTGCTTTACAAATCGGGGCTATTTCTTCCTACGATATCATCGTTTTGGAAAATGGCATTGCCCACGTTGACGTACCTTGTAGTGGCATTAAAACCCTATTTGTAGGGACACTTTTTTTATTGGCTGCGACTTGGATCGAAAGTCGCAAATTGGGTTTAAAGTGGCTGGCATTGTGCGCTGCTAACTTCTTAATGTTAGTTTCTGCTAATGCTATGCGGGTGGCAGTGCTAGTCCTCGTTGCCCAAGTTTTCCAACAGCCAATGTATGCTGAAATTCTGCACGTACCTTTGGGAATTGTCGGGTTAATTTCTACTTGTTTTTTTACTTGGTTGATGTTGCAGAAAATCCCTAAATTTGTAGAATTGCAACCAAGTAACCTTGCAGCAAAAGACAAGTCAGAAATACTCATCAATCAGCCTTTAGCCAAACTCGGACTAATTGGAGTAGTAGCAGTTTTAGCGATTATTGCTCAATTGTATCATGTAGAAAGTGCAAAAGTGGCGATCGCGCCCATGAACATCCCACCACAAATTGTATCAGAGTCGATCGCACTCAACCCCAGCGAACAAACATTCTTTGGTAATTACCCCGGAACAAAGACAGAAAAAATCAGATTTGTCTCAGGCAATTTGCGCGGTTCCATGCTCACAGTCGCTAGCACATCTTGGCAAACATATCACGCACCAGAGTTATGTTTTATTGTGAGTGGAATTCCAGTCGATCGCATCGCCAGAAAACAGCTAACATCAGATATATTAGCCCGCTGGCTATCTCTCAAAAACAACCAATTATCCGCTACCTACTGGCTCCAATCCACCCAAGGAACAACAGATAATTTCTTGTCACGTATCAGCAGCGATATTCGTCATAAAAATCAAACTTGGGTGCTAGTTTCCATACTCTTTGACAATTCTTTAAACCCCGAAAGTTCTGAAATACAACACTTCGTTACCTCTATCCATAATGCAGTCAATCTTAGCTTAAAAGGATGAAAAAATGAAAGGATTCAAACTGGCACTTAATATAATATTTCAGTCAATATTTTGGCTGTGGAATCTCACATTTTTATCAATTGTTTATCTGGGGATTTTACCTAATGTGGGAATACCATTAATTCAAGCCACTATTGATGGAATTATTCCCCTAGAATTCGCCATAACCCTAACGGCACTGATTGCAGTACCTACCATATCTACCATCATCGGAGCTAGATATTTAAGGAAGCAACCATTGCAGCTAATGCGCCTGTTTTACGGAGTTGAAGCACCGCTATTTTTGCTCTGCTTAATCCGCTTATTCCTGCTGCGGCAACTTACTCCAGGTAGTTCTCAAATCATCGCTACCATAGCCTTATGTATAGGAGCATTCTTGGTCGAAATCCTGTACGGATATCTGGGAAAAACAGAAAACATTCAACCTGAATTAGTTCCAGAAAAATCCCAGCAAAAGCAGTTTTTCTTAACTAGCTTAATTGGACAAAAAAACAGTGCATCGATCCAATTAGGATTTCACAGTCTGATGCTGTTGGTTGGTACTTGGGCGGCAACATTACTGATGTTTTACGCTTTACCTGTCGCAATTGTTACAATCGTTGGATTTTTTAGTTTTACTTGGGTAAAACCACTTATCGAGTCTTTGCAATACACTTCACTGTCTATAATTTGGTGGCAGCCATTATCCTTGATCATGTTTGGTTTCACCTCCAGCTTATTCGTGGTAATGCCTTCGCTTTACGGCTTTCTTTATATCCAATCAGGGCGCAAAATATTTCGCAGCTTTGCTTCCCAGTATGGAAAAAACCAGGCGATTATCGGAAGCTTAGGAGTCATCGCAGCTTGGGTGGCTATTTTTGCAGCTTTGCAGCAACAGCCACAAATTCAAGCACTGAAAATGCTGGCGACTCCGCCCAAAGATGAGAGCAGCAGACAAAATTTGTTAGCGAAATCTGATATAGTGCGATCGGGCTTAGTAAATGCTTATTTGCATCCTTACCGCTACCTCAGCACTGTGGAAGAAAATAACCACATTTCTGAGATGTACAAAAATACTTTGAGTTTGAATGAAGCTGCGGCTAAGGTTGTCCAGAACAGCTATAATTTTTTAATGTCACCGTTTTTGTATCAAGGTTCTAGCGCTGATCCTAAAAAAGCCGAAAAACTCTACGGTGAATTCTTTGATACCGAACTGCAAAAAGGCGATCGAGAAGCAGTACAATATGCGGTACAGTCAACCTCAAATCGCGAAGAAGCTAAAGCAGGTTTGCTGAATGTCAATCAAGAAAAAGTATGGCTGGAATCCCAAGCAGTAACAGTCACAGAAAATGGCGATTGGGCTGATGTTCAACTCTACGAAGTTTACAAAAATCAAACACCGAACTTACAAGAAGTATTCTATTACTTCTCCTTACCAGAAAGCGCCGCAGTGACAGGAATTTGGCTGGGAGATACTGCGGATTTGAAAAAACGTTTTGCATTTACGGTATCACCTAGAGGTGCCGCACAGAAAGTCTACAACCAGCAAGTGAGAGAAAATGTAGATCCGGCTTTGCTAGAACAAATTGGCCCGAAACAATATCGCTTGCGGGCTTTCCCAATTCCAGCTAAACGAGAATTTACACAAACTGAGGGGCCAAAGGAAATGCACCTGTGGTTAACTTACAAAGTCATGCGACAAGCACAAGGTTGGGCTATGCCGAATTTAGCTGAGAAGCGCAACATTTTTTGGGACAAAAATACTCGTCGTACTATTGCGGGGAAACAGGTAAAATACGATGGGAAAGAGGCGAAACTAACTTGGCTTCCAGCATTTGTGAATGCCGTTGCGCCGCCGCAAATAATACCACGTCTCGCAACTTTGCCGGGAGGAAATACCATTTCTGCTAAGCCGTTGGTTGATGCAAGTTACTTATTACCTCAAGGTAAAAAGTTTGCGGTTGTGCTAGATACTTCTCGCAGTATGGCGACAGAAACTAAGGAAATTAAGGATAATTTTGACTGGTTAAAAAAGAATGTTTTAGCAACAAATACTGTGGATTTATATGTGGCTAGTGCAGCGGGGATGCCTCCAAAGTTGGTGAAAGATTTACGCAGATTTGATGTAGGAAAGTTAACGTTTTATGGTACGCTCCAATTGAAGGATATACTGCAACAGTTTTCGCAGTTACGGGCTGATAAGACTTATGATAGTGTATTCTTGGTGAGCGATCGCCATAGTTACGAGTTATCAGACGATCGCAAAAACACCGTTTCCATGCCCTCACCGCTGTGGACAGTGCATTTGGGAGGTTTGCCACCAGGTTATGATGACGCTACCTTAAAGGTGATTCAAGATAGCGGTGGCGGGGTTGCCACAGATATTAAAGAGGCGATGCAGCGAGTAGCGACGACAGCAGCATCGGGCAATTCTATAGTTAGCGTGGTTGATGGCTATGCTTGGAGTTATGCCAAAAAGCCGAAATCGGAAAAGACTCTGAAATCTGTGGCTGCTACAGAGTTAAAAGATGACAAAAATGAAGGTTTTAAACCTATAGCTGCACGACAATTGATTATGGCACTTAGCAAACAGAAAAGTTCCAATCAATTGACTCAATTAGATGCGATGCACTCGGTGGCTAAAACCTTTAAAGTGGTAACACCCTATTCTTCGATGATTGTGTTAGTTAATGATGCCCAAAGACAGCAGCTAAAAGAAGCTGAATCCAAGAAAGATCGATTTGAAAGAAAGGTGGAATCCGGTAAGGAGGAGTTGACTAAACCTGGAAATCCTCTGAATGTTTCGGGGGTTCCTGAACCGGCGGAGTGGCTGCTTTTGGGGTTTGGTGCGATCGGGCTTTTGGCGATTTTCCTCCGTCAGCGGCGCGAAAAAATGGTGTAACGCATGGGCTCAGAAACCGGGTTTTTCACCCAATTTAGGGTGTGTAACGAACTATTTCGTAAAAAACCCGGTTTCGTTGTCGGAGTGCGTAAATCCTGATTAATCTATTTCTACAAAAACGCGATCGCCTTCAATCTTGATCGGATAAGATTCGAGAGAATCCGCAGGTGCATTCAAACATTTACCCGTATCTAATTTGTACCGAAATTTATGAAACGGACAGGTAATGATACCGTCACTTACCTTACCCATATCAATCGGATATTCCAAATGAGTGCAAGCATTGCGGTAACAAGTGACATTCGTACCTTGACGGTTCAAAATTAGTGAAGTCTCCTCAACTTTTACCTTTAAAATATCTGATTCGGGAATCTGATTTAGCGCTGTTATTTCTACCCACATATGATTTTTTGGTTTAAATAAATTATGAGCTACTGATTTGCGATCCTGAAGTGCTATTATACTGATAATTTGTCACTCCAAATTCAAATTTATGGCAAAATTACCAAACCAAACTATCAGCACTATTTTCAGATTGCAACAGCGGTTAGTCGCACTTCTCGATACAGCAACAGCAGCAGAATATTCCCTCTTACAGCAATTTGGCGAAACAGAGGAAACAATGCCTGAGTTAGAAGCAATTGATAATGTCAAGGAACGTTTGAGAATTCCGTACAACCGTTTGCACAGAATCTTGCAACAGGTAGCAGAATCTCAACCCGCAGCAACAGCCGATGTGCTAGACTTTTTGTATAAGATGATCGCAGAGACAGAAGCAGCAGCCGATGGCTCAGAAGCAAGTATTCAAGAAATTAAAAGGAGTTGGAATCTGCCATGACTCAACAGCCCAGAATACCCGATTTAGAAACTAGACAACAAAATGTTGCTAGGATGCGAGAATCTTGCCAGCAGCTTGATATTGTCAATTTAAAATTAGATGAAGTCCTCGCAATGTTAGAAGCTGATAATCGCCGTCAGCGACAGGAACGTTTAGATGGTAAATATCGGCGAGTACCAGAAAAAGTAGCTGAATCCTAAATAATTGCCCAAACCTTTTGACTACAATATTTGTTGCTCATTTGATGGCAAAATAAGGATTAACTATCATTATCTAATTTCAGGGGAGGAATTTGATCGGCAGTTAAAGTAATTACTTTGCCATCTTGCCAAATGCTAATTGATTCCCCTAATTTGCGGTGTTTTTCTATGGCTTTAGCAATAGCAATTTTAACCCCAGCATCAATTTTTTGATGGAGTTCTGTTAGGGGAATTTGCGGTTTACGATCCAAGGGTGATTTGGTTCCAGATTGGGGGGTCATAAATAATTTCCTCTTGATTATTACCCGATTCTGCCACTAATTGAGGTTGATTTTTAGTATTATCATACACTATCCAAGTATCGCATAAAGGTAAATACAAATCTATTAAGTTTTTCCGTCCCCGTTCGTAGCGACGGCGGATAGTATCTTCTGGGATATTGTGGCCCCCACTTTCTACCCGTCGGCGTACCCGCGTAATGGCTAATTCAGGACTTTGCAACCAAAAATAAATTAAGTTGATTTGATAACCTTTAGTTTTACACTCTCGCAAAAATCGGGCAAAATTTCGAGCAGCTAGAGTAGTTTCAAAAGCAAAATCAGCTTCAGCTTTGACTAAAGTTGCTAGTCTTTCTAACATTAAGCGTCCCGCTTGAAGAGCTACAGATTCAGGGTTAAAAGGAGAAAGACCCGCCGCTATTTCATCGGCGTTGACATATTCAAAAACTTCTAGGAAGTAGGGTAAAATTTCCCTAGCAGCCGTGGTTTTCCCAGAACCGTTAGCACCGCAAATAATGTATAAATTAGGCATTTAATGGGAAATTAAGTTATTAGTTTCAAGTAAAAGATTTTGTAACTTGCGCGTCCAATCTCCTATCCCCTTATAGCAAAATTCCCAATCAGCTAAATCAATTTCCCACAAATTGTCAACCTTCGCTTCAAGATTGATGATAAAAACTTCATCTTCAGAAAGTCGCTGGTTAAAAGTCAGATAATCCATGCCATATTTAGCTTGATACTGAGCATTTCTTTGTCGAAGTTCAGCAACTTTCCCTGTAATCTGCTCGATGGTATAGCGTTGAATTGCCAAATCCATAGCCACCTGCAAATCACCCAAAGCACTCAACACTTCAACATATTCATCTTTGATTGATACTGTCACCATAATCTGACAACTGCCTCAATAAATTTATTTGCTGTCTTGAACTTCCTTTGAATTAAGTGCGATCGTTTCTTCCTTTGCCAATTCCCTAAATTAGCTGATGCCTTCGATCGCCTTTTCCTTAGTTTGCACCATTGCCATTGATATCAAACTTTTCTACGATCGGAATTTCTGAAGGTGAAGAGGCTACTATTCGCAGATTGATATCAATTATGATTTGATTTTTATCAAGAACTACATTGGCTTTTTTTATTAAGAATTTTATGGGTAAACAATCGCCTGATTCAGGTTCGGGAGACGACAGAGTTTTATATCCTGCGTCCTCCAGCCATTCACAAATCTTCCTCCAGTTTTCTACCTTTTCATCAGCTTTGCCTACAAGACTTTTTACATATTGGTATAAAGTATTACAGAAATCTACGGCAATCCCTTTGGGGTTTTTACTGAGCGTTTCGGCAATTTCGGTGGGACTGTGGCCGCAGAGTAGACCACGTAGATGTTGTTTCTCTGTGGGCGTGAGACGCTTGCCTTTGGCGGATGCTAAGTCTGTGTAAAGGGTTTCTAAGTCCCAGTCGCGCGCAGCTTCCGGGAAGCGATCGTTAGAGGATGCCATTGGAGGAGATAGGTTTTTGGATTTTTTCTAATCAAAGTCTAACACAATTCCTAGTGCTTATTAGTTTCTTTGTTAAGCTTGGTTAGGTTAGTATCAAAAAAAGCAGGCTCGTGATTAATTTTACACCTAGAATCCGGGGAAGGCTCACTTCTTGCGGGGTCGAGTTTTCTACTGAGTAAAGTTATCAAGCCATCGAAAACTTCAATTACCGAAATAGCTAAGTCCAGTCCTTTCAAAGACCTGGCTGATTTGACATTTGTCAGAGCAGTCATTAACTATCCAGGCAATGAATGGACATTTTAATTAAAAGAGTCAGGTATCGTAAAATGGATGAATTTGTTATAAAAGCTGCGGCATTGGGATTACCCCCAATTATGCTGATAATTATGATGGCAAATGCAGGTTTAGCAGGTGCGGCTCCAATTACACTAGGTTTAACTACAGAGATGTTGTCTAAGTATGGTCTTGAAGCATTGCTAATTGGGATTTACAAACAGCGCCTTCAAAACGGAGAATCAAAATCGCGTCTATGCAGAGAAATTCGGAATTTACCTATCTCTGGGGAAATGAAACGCAGACTTGACGAAAAGTTTCTTTGTTAATAGATAGGTAGAATTAGGCTTCGCAAACCATCTCTTTCTAAATACGAATATGATTTATGCACGGTGTCTATGAGTGCAAGAAAAAGCAGGGGAATAAGCGCGATGAATAAAGAGGACTAATAAGATTAACAGTCTTCTTTATTCATCGCAAAACTTTCCAATGTCTCCTACGGATGAATCTGACTCAAAATCACCCGCAATCTGTCGTAATCATCCTTCAACAAAACACTCAAACTCCTCCCCGCTTCCACCAACCAAGATCGATCGCGCTTTCGCAACTGATAAATCTCCCGAATCGCCGCCGCCGTCAGGGCCTCCACAGGCGCATTCGCCACCCCCAGCAACGTCCTCAAAAAATCCAACTTTTCGCTAAAACCAATCACCTCATCCGGTTCACACCGATACACGGCCTGGTGAATTTGTGGCGGCCGTGGCGGAATATACTGATAAATAGTTCCCCGTTGCGGTGCATAACCGTTCAAGCTTTCACCAGCCGTTTCAAAACCCACAATTGCCGATCGAAACTCGGTCTTTAACATGGCAAAAATCTGTGGTTGTTCCTCCCGCAACTCTTGCAGCGACATCCCCAAAGCCCGTGCTCTGTGCACCGTGTCGATCGGGCTAGTTGTCGCATGGTAAACTACTGCGATCACTATGTTTCCCGACTGTTCATCGGTCGCTTTCACCCAACTACCGAAAGGTGGCATCGGTGGAAAACTCAAGTCTTCTGGATCTAAACATTGGGCTAAAAATTCTGTAGTTGCAGTTTCAATAATTTCGCCAATATGGTCGTTGAGGCGCTCTTTCTCTGGAAATTGGGGGAGGGTAATACGCATATTGGAATTGGGAATTGGGAATTGGGAATTTGTTGGTCGTTAGCTATTAGGAGTAAATCTGATATAATACTCATAAATAATAGCTAATGACAACCAACTAATGACTAATGACTAATGACTACTGACTATTTGGTTCGGCCTGCGGTAGCATCCACAAGTTCTAATTGCGACAGCCGAAATGAAATCAGTTTGTCCCAATTCCCGCCTTCAAATAGTACCGCGACTTTCCCGTCGGTGACTCGCTGCACAAGTCCTTGAAAGCCGTAGTAAATCTCGGTGGTATCTTTAACTCGAACCGCTGAACCTGGAAAAATCATATTTTTTTGAATGTTATGTTTGCTGTCTATAGCTTACCGTTTTTTGGCGATCGAGTTCGGAGACAGCAGTGCCGTGTCCCTACCCCAAAAACAATATTGTAGGGACACGGCACTGCCGTCTCCTGATTTAAGCCAAGGCTGCTACAGAAACTTTACCCGCAATCCTACCCGCGATCGCACGCAACTCCCTCGCCGAAGCAGAACCCGGTTGTCCCACCACAATCGGTACACCCGAATCGCCACCTTCCCGCAACGGAATTTCCAGCGGAATGCGGCCTAACAGCGGCACTCCCAACTCAGCAGCAGTCCTTTCCCCGCCACCAGAACCAAAAATATCGTATTGCTTATCCGGCATATCCGGTGGCACAAAATAGCTCATATTTTCCACAATTCCCAACACCGACACTCCCAACTGCTGGAACATCTTTAACCCCTTGCGGGAGTCCAACAGCGAGACAGTCTGCGGCGTAGTCACAATCACCACACCGGCCATCGGCACCGCTTGCGCCATTGTCAACTGCGCGTCTCCAGTACCCGGAGGCATATCCACAATTAGATAGTCTAAATCGCCCCAATTCACCTGATAGAGAAACTGCCGGATGATCCCGTTCAACATTGGGCCTCGCCAAATTACAGGCTGGTCTTTCTCAATTAAAAACGCCATCGACACCAATTTGACGCCGTAATTGAAGGCTGGTTCTAGACTTTCCCCGCTTTTGCCGTCCTTAACCATGACTTTAGCGTCACTTAGCCCCAACATGGTCGGGTCGTTGGGCCCATAGATATCGGCATCCAGCAAACCAACCTTAGCACCGGTTTGAGCCAGGGCTACTGCCACATTTACCGCCACTGTACTTTTGCCGACGCCACCTTTTCCGCTAGAAATTGCGATAATATTTTTAACGCCTTCTATGCCTTGGCGATCGACCATTCCCTTCTGTTGCGGTGTCTCTGCTGTCACCTCCACAGCCACTGTTTCGACTCCTGGTAACTGTTTGACCGCTCTTTTGCAATCATCGACAATAAATTCTCGCAGCGGACAAGCAGGCGTTGTCAGCACCAAGGTGAAGCTGACGACTCCGCCGTCGATTTTGATGTTGCGGATCATGTTCAATTCGACCAAACTCTTTTGTAGTTCGGGATCTTGGACTGGTCGCAGGATTTCTAGGACTGAACTAACATCGAGTGTATTGGGCATTGTGTTCTCCACCATAGCTCTGCAATTGGGTCTGTAATTGGCGATCGATCTTTAAGTATATTTTTATTGATATTTTTTAACGTAACTTTATAAAAAACTTTTTCAGACTTAGGGTGGCATAATTACATCACAACAGGATTTGAGAACTATCGTACATCTCAAGCTCACATTCGATCGCTAAGAATTTCTACGACTGAAAGCAATTTGGTCAAAATCACCGAATTGATCCGTGGTCGCAATTCTTCAATCTAAAATCTAAAATCTAAAATCTAAAATCGGATGACAGTTTCTACAACACTTAAAACAGCGACTTCCCCGTTTTTGCCACCGACTGACTCTAGAGCTAAAGTCAGTCAATTTATGAAAGCCTTACAAGATGAAATTTGTCAAGGCCTAGAACAACTAGATGGCACCGGGAAATTTAAAGAGGATGCCTGGGAACGTTCCGAAGGTGGCGGTGGACGTTCTCGTGTCATGCGCGAAGGGGATGTATTTGAACAGGGTGGGGTGAATTTTTCCCAAGTATGGGGCGAAAGTTTGCCTGCTTTGATTTTGACCAAGCACCCAGAAGCGGCGGGTCACGATTTTTATGCCACTGGTATTTCGATAGTGCTGCACCCTCGCAATCCCTATTTGCCAACGGTTCACCTGAATTACCGCTATTTTGAAGCTGGACCGATTTGGTGGTTTGGCGGTGGTATCGATTTGACTCCTTATTACCCGTTTGCTGAGGATGCTACTCATTTTCACAACACTCTGAAAGCAGCTTGCGATAAGCACCATCCCGGATATTATCCGGCTTTTAAACTCTGGTGCGACGAATATTTCTACTTGCCTCACCGCCAAGAAACTCGCGGTGTGGGTGGCATCTTTTTTGATTACCAAAATGGTAGAGGTCCACTTTATCGTGACCAGAATGTCAAAGGGAAGGCTGCTGCGTATAGTAATGAAATCGGCAAGCCGGAAGATCGCAGTTGGGAATCGGTGTTTGCATTTGTGCAAGAATGTGGTAAGGCATTTTTACCGGCCTATGTGCCAATTATTGAAAAGCGTCGATCGACAGAATACGGCGAACGCGAGCGCAATTTCCAGCTTTACCGTCGCGGTCGCTATGTCGAATTTAACTTAGTGTACGATCGCGGGACAACCTTTGGCTTGCAGACCAACGGACGCACCGAATCGATTCTGATGTCCCTACCACCATTGGTGCGCTGGGAATACTGTTTTGAGCCAGAACCCAACTCTCCAGAAGCCGAACTGTACTCCAAATTCTTAAAACCACAAGATTGGGCAAATTAGATGCCTCTGTAGTTACCGACCTGAGTTAAACTACTGGGAAAGTAACCACCGCGATAGATAATAATTTTGAGGGAAGGGTCAGTGATTCATATTGATCAAAAAACCCACACGCTTCAAGACGGTACAACAGTTATCGTCTTAGCACCGACAGGACGGCTGGACATCACAACAGCTTGGCAATTCCGCCTCAAGTTGCAAGAGTGTATTTCCAAACTAAGCCGCCATGTTGTAGTGAATCTTGGTCAGGTTAACTTTATTGATAGTTCTGGACTGACCTCACTTGTGGCAGGTATGAGAGATGCAGATAAAGTCAAGGGGAGTTTTCGGATTTGCAATGTTCATCCGGAAGCCAAACTGGTGTTTGAAGTCACCATGATGGATTCTGTGTTTGAAATTTTTGAGACTGAAGAAGAAGCTTTGGAGGGGGTGCCTCGCGCTAGTTGAGGACATCTTGCATCGCTTGCGGTGTAAGGGAATCTGAAGATTGAGAGTCCCAGACTCCCAGGAATACAGCAGTAGGGACACGGCAATGCCGTGTCCCTACGCGGATTCAATTCAGTTCAAACTCACATCTTGCACCATTCTCAAGAACAGGCTAGAAGCCCGTTCCACAAAATTCAATGTTCTTGTGGAATGGGCTTCTAGCCCGTTCCTAAAAGCTTATTGAAAATGATCAGATCTCACTTCACATCAATATCTCAGAAGCAAAATCCTGACGCTTGACAAATCGAAAAGGGCCCATTAGAGCTCCCCAAATAGCCTTGCCTGTTTTGGGGTCTATTCCCTTGTCATAGCTGAAAAATTCTTCGGCTGCTGCTTCAAATCCCAAGTCTACTTGGAAATTTTGCCCACCATAGGCAAAGCAGCATGGAGTACCAACAGGCAAAGATGCCCGAAACCGATAGCGGTTGGGGCCTAAGTTTTGCACCGCAACTGAAAGGGTGCAGCCGGGAAGGAGTTGGATTTGCTCCCGATTTAGCTTTCCAAGCAAGTCGGGGTTGCGACCAGCTCCTTTAACGGCTTCAATATCCTTGAACATATAATACTGAGCTTCTATAAGTCCCGGCGCTGTCTGTGATTGCCTCAGTTGCACGATGCGGGGACGGTATGGTTTGTCTAATTCCAGAATGTTGGCCTGTTCTGCAAACAGGGCAATACTGGGTTCTGAAAATAGAGAAACGGGCAGTGGTCTTTGCCAAAAGCGAAGATGCACGTACCAAACGGGTTCGGCAAGTGCTTGTTCGCGGTTGTCAAAATCCCCTGCCATATACTGGGCTAAAGCGATTAATTCTGGAGAGAGTGTCATGAGATTTTAGATTTTAGATTGAATATTTGCTCCCGCAGATGAATCAAGCGACTGGGGATCAAATTGCTTGATTGCGATCGCCATACACATATTAGACCTTGTAGCTTGACAATAAGACTTGATTGTGCAGTGCAAATGTCAATTTGATCTAATCATAATATTAAGACGGATTTAATTATCTAATTTTCTTGTTCAAGATGGTATAATAGAGCAATACTACAGGTAGAATAACCGCCGATACACATGAGACACGCCTGCTCAAACGACTGGTCGGGAAATAATAATGGTTAGTGGGTGGCGAACACCACTAAAAACATAGCTAGGGTAACTAACGTAACCCAGACCAGAAAACTCAAATCTTAAATATTAAACGTACCGTGGGGCACACGGAAACAAGAGAGGAAACTCTCTATCGCTTGGGGAGATAAGCCCTCTGGGACTGTTCAAATTAGGCTCAAGACACAGGTTCTATCGAACGGGTTTTTGGTTTAAGTATTGCCGAAAGGATGAACAATTTTAAGGTATGTCTGTGAACCAAGAATCCCCGCGCGTTCACGCCGGGGAGTGTCAATCATGCCGCCCAGCACAATTGCTACGGCAAAATTATTTACAAATAAGACTCAGTGAACAAGAACCGTACTGTTTCAGATACTAAGCGAAGTTTCTATACGATTCACACTCGGCCGATCAATTCAATTTACCGTCGAGTGGTAGAAGAATTGATGGTAGAAATGCACTTGCTTTCGGCGAATGCCGATTTTCAATACGACTCTATCTATGCTTTAGGTGTGGTGACAGCATTCAATCGATTCATGTTGGGATATCTCCCAGAACAAGACCAGGGTTCGATTTTTAACGGTTTGTGCAAATCCATAGAAAGTGATCCCGATCGCTATAAGCAAGATGCCCACCGATTGGAAACTTTGGCAGACAGACTTTCTGGTACGGAGTTGCTGTCGTGGCTCGATCGCTCTACCAGTTTTGATGATACAGGAGATTTGGAAGGGTCTTTACAGGCGATCGCCAATAACCCTCAATTTAAGTACAGTCGCTTATTTGCGATCGGCTTATTCTCACTGTTAGAAAAAGCTGATCCCAGCTTGGTAAAAGACCAAGAAACGCTAAACAACACGCTCAAAACAGTAAGTGCGGCATTGCACCTACCCGAAGACAAAGTTAGCAAAGATTTAGACTTGTACCGCAGCAACTTGGAAAAAATGGCTCAAGCACGAATCGTGCTGCAAGATGTGATCCAAGCGGAACGGAAAAAACGCGAAAAGCGCGATCTAGCTAATCAAGCCAGTGCTAGCTCGCCCTTAGACTCAACTGAAAGCAGCAATTAACGATCAATCCCGCTGTTTGAATTAAGCGGGATCTACTTAGCAGCCTACAGATATCTGTCAGATATCTGTAGTTTTTTTTGACTAAGGGTGTTGCTCAAAATTAGTGGCGTTAGCTTGCAACCAATTGCTTAAGTTTGAGATCACTTCGCTTCCAGAAGACGGCTTACCCAAAGCTGTCGGGTGGACAGGATCTGGTCGATCCAAGTTGCGGTCGATCGCGGCATTGACTTCTTTGGAAATCAATTCATGAAGTTGCTCTTTAGCCCTAGCCCTTTGAAAGTGAGCTCCCTCTTCAGTCGTAGCATAGAGAGGTGGCAATCTATTTAAAGCATAGGCGGCAATATCTCCCACATCCAGGCTCAGATCGCTAGACTTAGACTCAATTTCTGCAACCCTGGCGATCGCATCACTGAGTACCAACTCTTCCATGACATTGATGAACTGTTTGCGAGGAAGCACCACAACTTCCCCAGTCAATAAAGCTCCCATCAGGCGATCGAGAGCCATGTACTCTTCGATCGACAATTCTGAAGCCGTATTGCAGATTCGTCCCACCTCAGCTTCCATAGACGGCGTTAAGTAGCCATCCTGTAAAGCTTGTTCAACAATTTTTTCAATACTCATAATGGTTTCTGGCTCAACGGCATCATCAATAGAGTTTTTTTCAAGACGCGATTAGTTACGTCTTAACATTCGAGTTTTGAGGCTGGAGTTGACAGTTTTAATACAAATCCTAACTCAACGCCGATAACTAATTTCAGTTATCTGTACGCCCAGCCACAAATCTACCCCATAATTGACAGCTTTATTCGTCAAAACACCTAAAAATTATTACTCAATTCCCTGAAGCCGCCAAGGTACTGGATCGATCGCCTGCCCGTGTACATAAAGTCCCCAGTGCAGGTGAGGGCCTGTCGAAGCCCCCGTGGAACCCAGCGCTCCAATTACTTGACCAGCTTGGACTAAATCCCCCTCTTTCACATTAATCCGACTCAAGTGCATCAAAATACTTGCTACCCCTTGCCCGTGATCAATGCCAACTACATTACCGTGGATGGTGAACCCTTGGGATTCGCGTCCCACGAGAGACACTCGACCGGCAGCCGGTGCAACGACGGGGGAACCGTAAGCACCCGCGTAATCCACACCACGGTGGTAATAGTCTTGTGCAAATACCCCATTATAGTATCGGCGGACACCGTAGATAGTGGTAATTTCGCCAGAGTTTGGTCGCAAAAGTGGGCCATTCCAAAACTTTTGGGGTGTCACCAGTGCTTTAAAGGCGTCTACGCGATCGAATTCGGCATCACTACCCTCACTATCTTTACCTGGTGGTAGCGTGATTGATTGGGTGGGAAAATTGCGCGATCGAACTTGCACACTCAATTGCTGTACTTGTCCATCACCAGAGACTTGGATTTGGCGGGCACCGGGCTTCTCTAGCGGGGTTGTCGGTAGCAGCGCCCGAAAGCGGTTGTTCCCCATTGGAAACGCCGGGTAGTTTTTTTGCTGTAGAGAAACCGTTGGAGTTTTCCCAGCGCTACCATCTACCTGAATCATGACTGACAGCGTATCTCCTAGTTCGGGATTTGGCGGTGTCACCTGAACCTGCAAAGCTTGTACGGGCGAGATCAAGGCCAGAATGCTGGCAACAATTCCCCCACTTACGATCGTTTTCATGTTTGTTCTTAACAGCCTACACTCCAAAATAGCACCCGCAACTATATTTTGCACTTTGTCCGCAGTTGGCTTTATTCACAGTCGTTGTCATCAATGATGTCCTTAATCTTTGTTCAGCTAATGTTACACAAATGATTCAACCTTTCTTGATGGGGCAATATAACAAAAATAGGTTAAATTTGGTTTATAATATTGAAAATATACTAAGGTCGATCGCACATCAGGAAGGATAAAAAATATGACCCTCAATCTGCCTCTTCCCGATTCAATTCAAAAATTTATTAACGAACAAGTTGCAATCGGAGGCTACAGCAATGCAGCGGAATATATCTTGCACCTAATTCGCCAAGAACAAGCAAGAGCGTTGCGCGTCGAGTCGTTATTGTTGGCAGGTTTGGATAGTGGAAATCCCATAGAGATTACCGATGATTGGTGGGAGCAAAAACGTACTCATTTGGTGTCTCAACTTGATGAAAAGTACCAATGACTAAACGTATTGTCATTACACCAAGGGCAAGTCAAGATTTAGACGAAAATTTTGCTTATATTGCTCAAAATAATCTTGATGCTGCATTGCGTTTTTTTGATGCAGCACGTCAGACGTTTGCGAGGTTGGCTCAAATGTCTGTCGGGAATGGGTCGCCTCTATCCAGTGCAAAATCCACGGTTGGATGGTTTGCGAAGGTTTTCAGTTAGGGGTTTTGAGAATTATGTAATTTTCTATTTGTCTTTTGATGACTTTATTGAGGTGGTACGAATTCTGCACGCAGCGAGAGATTTAGAGGAAGTTTTGTCAGGAGATGAAGCCGAGTAATATCAAAAGTAGGGTGCGTCGCATTTACGAATCTGCAAATTCCATCGACAATTTCACACCAGCTTCAAACAGATTTAAAAAAGTAACTTGTTTTAACCTTTCTATGCTCATATCGTTCAGGTGAAACATCACCACCAATAAAGCTGCAATGCCTCGATAAACTTGTAAGAGGTTAAGCTTTTTCTGAGGAGTTGAACTCTTTGCCATCAAAAACTACCTTGTTGTAGAGTTGCAGTTGTGCTTGCTCTTTCACTATAGTCAAGCTGCCAACCACAGTAACCACGATAAACACTATATAATATAACTTTACACTTTTTTCATATAAGTTGTGCAAGAAGACTTCCGACTGATCGTTGACTTAGTTCTAGTTCTCGCTGCCGCCGCAGCAGGAGGACTCTTTGCATCGCTGTTGCGACAGCCGGTAATTCTGGGCTATCTCCTCGGAGGGATGGTGGTTGGGCCCGC
>JAYTZD010000125.1:0-4093 GCA_043742065.1 Oscillatoriales bacterium | reverse complement strand
TCGCTTTTAATTCTGTCAATCCTATTTTGTGATTTTTGACATCTTCAGCTAGATCGTTTTGTGAAGTAGAACTGTTAACAAGATAAGTACCTTTTTGTTCTGATGCTTTTAGTAATTGTCCAACTCGATCGGGTATGGTAGGCTGTGGTAAAACATCTTCATTCAATTCCAAAACTCTAGCAATTGCTTCTCTAATTCGATCTTGCCAAAAACCCGGATCGTGCAAATAAATTTCTACCTTAGCCGGGTGGCGATTCCAGTCAATTTCAGATGGAGAGATTTGCAGGTGAATAAAACATACCGGATAACGATCGCGCGGACAAGTTCGAGCAAAGGCGCTGAGAATAGTTTGCTCTAATTCGGGCGATCGCACAACTCGTCGATTCACTGCCACCTTAACCCAATCCGGCCGCCTGCGGTGACAGCGATCGGGCAAACCAATTACTAATTCTAACGACTGGGAATGGGGAATTGGGAATGGGGAATGGGGAATGGGGAATGGGGAATGGGGAATGGGGCATTGAGAACTCCGCTCTGTTTTTGACAATACCAATTGCGTCTTTACCAAATATTCTGGTGATTTATTAATTTCAGGTACTGAAGGCAAATTCACATTTAAATACTGCAAATCATTCAGTCGAATTCCCCGCACAAATTGAGGTAAAATTTGTTTTCCTGTGATGCCTGGAATTATGTGTAAACAAGTCGTATTTTCTTGTCGCAACTGCCAATTAACCTGTGGGTGACAAAGAGCCATTTGCTGAATGATTAATTGAATCGATCGCACCTGCTTTCCATGAGCCAAAAAACCCCGACGCACGGGCCAATTCCCAAACAAATTAGCAACAGTCACTACTGTACCAGGCGCGATCGCAGTTGATTCCACCTCCACAGGTTCGCCAGCGCCAGAGTAAACTACCCGCCAGCCCGATCGAGCATTTTCAATTTCCTCCCTCAACAATGGGCTATTTTCCCCAGCCACATTTTCTCGCTTTTCCTCAAAATCGGCGAATCCCAAATCATTTGGGCGGCTACAAATCTCCAAATCACCCAACTGAGCCAAACAGTGCAAAGCTTCCCCACGAAACCCCAAAGTAGCAATTTTGTAAAGATCAGCTTCCGTGCTAATTTTGCTGGTACTGTGAGCCGAAGCCGCTTGCTGCAAATTTGCCAAATCCATTCCCGTACCGTTATCTGCAACTTGCAGTCGCCACTGTTGAGGCCAGATAGAAACAACTATGCGAGTTGCGCCAGCATCCAGGGAATTTTCCACTAATTCTCGCACCGCAGCAGCGATCGAGTCAATCACTTCGCCGGCGGCAATTAAATCGATAACTTCTGCGGGTAAGGCTTGAATAGTAACTGACATCAGAATTTTAGCGCTTCGTTAATTCAATTATACTCAATTTTGCGACTCATTTAACTTATATTTTTAGGTAAACGGATATAAAAAGTTGTTCCTTTGTAATCTTCCGACTCATAAGTTATTTCTCCTTGATGAGCATCAATCATCGACTTAGCAATCGCCGTCCCCAAACCAGTACCAGTCCGCTTTCCATAGGTAACAAAAGGTTCAAACAACCTTTCCTTAATTGCCGCTGGAATACCCGGCCCATTATCATAAATACTAATTTCTACCCAGTCCTCACTTTGTGTCACAATAATCTCTACCCTACCCCCGCGTCCGCCAAAAGCTTCAACAGCATTCCCCACTAAATTTTGCAAAACGCGCAAAATCTTATTTTCGTCTACGATCGCGATCACTTCTGTCACCCGTATCACCAACTCTACTTTTGCCGCATCAAAGTAAACCTTATTCAACTTTTTAAATTGCTGCAAAATCTGGATAAAATTAACTGGTTTTTTATGTAAAATAGCATTGCCACGAGAAAACTCTAAAACTTCTTCCGCCATTCCCAACATTCGCTGAACCTGCAATTGAATCAGTTCGCACCACTCCTGAGTCTCCTCATCTGGGTGCATTTCTTTGAGCATTTCACTGGATAGTTTAATGCCTGTAAAAGGACTTTTGAAATCGTGAATAATCGTGCTCACCATTTCTCCTACCAGTACCATTTTTTGCTTGTGTACAAACTGATTAACATACTGATCGGTTGTGTCTCGCAAATTTTTAACTATAAAGCTAAAAATTTCCAGTACCGAACTTCCTTGACTAAACTGAAGTGTCTCTATCAGTTCTTCGCGACCTATTTTTGCCAAAGTCGATCCTCCAATTGCTAAGGCTCTCGCACTCCGTGGTTGTCCGTCTAAAACTCCTAGTTCCCCAAAAAAGTCATCAGGTTTAGCGACAGCAACAGTTTGATGTTTATTGTCTTCAATCCGTTTACTAAACTCGACTTCACCTTCTAAAACTAGGTATAAGAAATCGGCTGCGTCTCCTTCCTCAAAAACTAGCGTTTCCTGCTCAAAATGCTCCAATATAGCGATTTTGCACAGGTGCGCGGCCTGTTCTGGTTGAAAGTAAGACATAAATCGATGAGAGGCCAAATCCATACGAAAATACCCAAAGTTTAGTCTAAATTGACGAAAATATATAAATATGGTAACTTCTTAAGAAGATTAACGATAGTGAGTTAAGGCGATCGCAGCATTCTGACCGCCAAACCCAAAACTTAAACCAAGCGCATTTCTGACTTTAGTCGATCGCGCACAGCGCACAAAATCTAATTCAAACCCTGGTTTTCGCATTCCCGCGCAGGGTAGCAATATCTGCTTTTTGATACTCATCAAAGAAAAAGCTATCCCCAAAGCTCCCGAAGCTCCCAAAGTATGACCAGTAGCCCCTTTAGTCGAACTAATAGCAACTCCGAAAGGAAACAACTTTTGAATTAAAAGTGCTTCATGTTGGTCATTTAACTCCGTCGCAGTGCCGTGAGCATGAATGCAATCGATCTCAAAGGCTGACAAATTGCTTCGTTTCAAACATTGATTTACTGCGGCGATCGCACTTTTCCCTCCCACCTCTGGCGCATTAGCATAACAAGCATCATTTGTCAATCCAAAACCAGCAACTCTACCATAAATTTTAGCACCGCGACGCATTGCCAAATCCGCCGATTCTAATACAAATAAAGCCCCACCTTCGCCCAATACCAAGCCTTCGCGGTTTTGATCAAACGGATAGCAGCCAGTGGTTGCCAAAGCACCCATTTGGTTAAATCCAGTCAGAGTCAGTGGCGTAATTGGCGCTTCCACAGCACCTGCGATCGCCCGCTGACACTGACCATTTTGGATTAAATCAACAGCTTGGGCGATCGACCAAATACTCGTCGCACAAGCCGCCATTGGCGCTAACACAGGCCCTGTCGAGCCAATTGCTCTCGCCACCGCGATCGCCCCCATATGAGGCAAAAAATTCACAAATTCAGAATAGGGCATCGCGCATCGGGCATTTCCTTCTTTCCCCCCTTGGGGGGGGCAGGGGGGGGTTCTTCTTCCATCCCCCCTTGGGGGGGGCAGGGGGGGGGTCTTCTGACTTCCCCAAGGGGGGACAGGGGGGGGTTCTTCTCTTAACAACTGTTCCAAATTTGCCTGGAAGCCACGACTAGAACCGATCGCAATTCCACAATCAGACAAAGGCAAAGTCAAATCAGCATCTAGCAAAGCATCTGCCAAAACCCGCCGAATTAAAGTTATTAAATCAGCAGGTTTTGGATCAATTAAAGCCAGAGGTCGGGGTTCAAGTTCTAGAAAAGGTTGATGCTGCTCAATGCCCGACTCCCCAGCCAACAGTCTTTCCCAGCTATTTTCCAGAGATCCTAAAGCAGAAACCAAACCAATTCCAGTAACAACAACATCCATTCACTAATGACTAATAACTAATAACTAATGACTACTTCACAGCCTGAAAATTTTCCAAGCCCTGAGTCACAACAGCCTTCTCAATGCGATCGCCCTGCTCAATCTTATCAACTACATCCATGCCTTGTTTCACATAGCCAAAAACTGCATAGCTACCATCCAAAAAAGGCGCATCCGTCAAAGTAAAATAAAACTGGGAAGAAGCCGAATCAGGAGGATTCGATCGAGCCATAGCCACAGCCCCACGACTATGTAGCAACACAGGTTTCTC
>JAYTZD010000124.1:0-1989 GCA_043742065.1 Oscillatoriales bacterium | reverse complement strand
GTGTCCCTACCATGATTAATTGTAGGGACACGGCACTGCCGTCTCCTCTATATTCTTCCGGTGCAACCGGAATTGATATTAGGGGCGATCGCGATTTTCAACAAAAGCCTATTACAAAGGCACATAACCAAGTAAAATAAGTTTAGGAACTGCAATAAAAACCAAACAAGGGAAACAAAAACTATGACTTTACCAGTTGGATGCGCGGCGCCTCAATTTACCGCCAAAGACACGAATGGCAAAACAGTATCCCTCTCCGAATTTGCGGGTAAAACCGTCATTTTGTATTTCTACCCCAAAGACGATACACCAGGCTGCACCAGACAAGCCCAAAGCTTCAAAGCCGCCCACGAAGAATACAAGGGTAAAGACATTGTAGTTCTCGGTGTCAGCCGCGACAACGAAGCATCACACCAAAAGTTCACAGAGAAGTACGATTTGCCTTTCCAGTTATTAGCAGATGTCGATGGCGCGATTACCAAAGCCTACGATGTCGAGAAAGGTGATTATGCCAAGCGCGTCACCTTCGTCATCGACGGTACCGGCAAAATCATTCAAGTTTATGAAGGGGAAACGATGAAGGTTGACTCTCACGCTCAAGATATTCTAGTCACGATTGTGTAGCGATCGCACTCAAAACCACTTACCGCCCTTAGACTGAATCTAGGGGCGGTTTTATTTGCGATCGCGCATTTGTATTGATAAAATTAGAAGTTATATCAATTTCGGTAGCATCCGAATTAATATTGCCCAGAGTATTTGTGCAAATTTTAAACCCAGATTTAACTGCAAATATCCCTCAAGGAGATTAAAATGACAAACAGTACCAGCATTTTGACATACTTAGGCCCTCAAGAAATTGAGGCAAATCGAGCCGCAGCCCTAGTTGGCATTTTTGATAAAAATCAAGTTGCTGGGATTTCTGCAACTGAAGGAAGTACAACTTTAAATGTAGAGATTAATCCATCTACAGGCAGTTGGAGTATCAGTTTAGAAAAAGGATTCGATAGCGCTGGAATTCGTACATTGCAGGTGAAAGCAATGGACAAAACAGGCAAAGTTATCGGCGAACAAACATTTAATATTAAAGTTAATCCGGCGACTAATTCCTCCGATCCGTTGTTGATGTTAATTGTCCTCCAGAATACCAAGTTCAAAGCGGGGACAGTCGCATCAGCCAGTCTCAATGACAAACAAAAAGCTGACACAATTGCAGGTCAAACCTATCTTGTCACAGATTATGAATTAGATGATAGACACCTGAAAGTAAACCTCAAAAATCCCATTGCTCCCCTTGGACAATCCGGCTATTTCTATGAAGAACATATCCTCGTAACCAAAGGTGCAAAAGTTCTCAGATTCGATCGCACTGACTTACCGACACCACCGCCGGGAACCCAGTTGCTGTGGGTTGTAAAAAAAAGTAAATTGAAGCTCAGTCCTGCCGATTCTGCGACTTTAGCTCCAAATCAAAGAGTAGACTTGAGCCAGGGAGAAACCTTCAATATCCTCGGCTATGCTTGCGTAGAAAATCACTTTCGAGTCACCTTCGATCGCGCAATTCCCAATTTAGGAAACTCCGGCTTTCTGTACTCGCAGCACGTTCAAATTTTGCAAGATGGCAGGGGAATTCCTTTTGACAAAAATGCAGTTACTATGACTGTTGTTAAAACCACGGCTTTCAAAAAGCGGCCAGTAGATGCAGCGACTTTGCAACCACCAGAAAAAATCACTTTACCTGCGGGAATAATTTATGGAGTTAGCGGATTCTCGATCGAACAAGGCCATATTAAAGTCTCGCTTACCGAAAATTTACCACCATTTGGCAATACGGGTTTTATTTATCCCGATTTCGTGCAGTTTTCCCGTGGTGGCAAATCTTTCAATCCCGCGCCGAATTTAACTTATCAAGGGCCAACGGAAGTTTTGATCAATCAGGCGATCGTACTTTCTGGTAATTTTGACAAACAAGAAGCAGTCAAAGTCGAA
>JAYTZD010000123.1:0-8029 GCA_043742065.1 Oscillatoriales bacterium | reverse complement strand
GCAACTGCGATCGCCAATATTCAAAATCAGGTGGTGGCGGCGGAACAAGGGGTGAAAATTGCTCAATTGAGTGCAACTGCTGCGATCGAACACGCAAGTGGTGAAGCTGAAGGGATTCGATTGATGGGACAAGCAAAAGCGGATGCTTATCAAGTTGGTGTCAACGCTCTCGGTACGCAGAGTTACACGCTGCTGCAATTGATGCAAGCGGTTTCGGATGGTAGCGTTCGCGTGGTTCCCGATGTCACAGTGAATGGTAACGGCGGTAGCGGGGGTTTGTTGGACGGTTTGATGGCAATGTTGCTGCGGAATGAAACCAGTAAAAATGGTGAAAATGGAGCACATTCACCTGTAATTAATGTCAAGAAATCTAAGTCTGTTGTTGTGGAACCTGTGGCCGAATCACCAATAGCAAAAGTGCATTCGGTGGAGTCGGTGGAGTCTCCCGATCATTCACCAGTTGCTAAGACTGATATTGCTGTGATAATTGCTGAATTGTCGCCGGAGTCTCCTACTCATTTAGTTGCTAATTCTGAGGATGTTGCTGAGGATGATATTGATTCGGCATTTGGTGAATTGTTCAATAGTTGAGTTGAGGTCATTGTCCACTTAAGCTGTCAGCATGCCAAGTCCGCCAGTCTGACCAATAGTCCGCCAGGGGTTTAAACCCCTGCCGGACTATTGGTTATACCTTAAGCTGTTAGTCAATGCTAAAACTTGACAGTTTAGAACATTAAAGGTAAAAGATGATGATACTTATAGTTGGACATAAACACATGAATTTACCAAAGTCGATCGCAATTACTTGTTTTACGATCCTAGCATTATCTGGAAATGAACTGTCTGCGATCGCAGCAGAAACGCAACCCGCAAACAAAATATTTGGTGATTGGTGTCGCACTCAAGCTTCTTTGAGTCCAGAAACTAAACATACTGTTGAGGTGCTGTTGCAGCAAGCCGGGACTACAGAGTGCAATGCAGCTGATCGTAAACTTTCAAGTCTCACGAAACTCGACCTCGAAAACAATCGAATCAACGACATCAAACCTCTAGCATCCTTGACTAACCTAACTGAGCTCAACCTCGGATTCAATAAAATTAGCGACATCAAACCCTTACAATCTTTGACTAACCTGACTGGACTCGACCTTAACAGCAATCAAATCAGCGACATTAAACCTTTGCAATCTCTGACTAACCTGACTTGGCTCGCCCTCAGCAACAATACTATGAGCGACATCAAACCGCTAGAATCTTTGACTAAACTGACTTGGCTCTTCCTGAGCGGCCCTCAAATCAGCAACATCAAACCGCTAGAATCGTTGACTAACCTGACTTATCTCAAACTCTTCGGCAATAAAATCAGTGACATTAAACCCTTGCAATCTTTGACTAAACTGACTGGACTCGGCCTGGGATATATTCAAATCAGCGATATTAAACTTTTGCAATCTTTGACTAAACTGACTACCCTTTCCCTCTTTGGCGATCAAATCAGCGACATCAAACCGCTAGCATCCTTTACTCAACTGACTAACCTCGAACTCTCTGGCACTAAAGTCAGCAACATCAAACCGCTAGCATCCTTGACTAACCTGACTAATCTCGACCTCGGATTCAATAAAATCAGCGACATCAAACCGCTAGCATCGTTGACTAAATTGACCAATCTCTACCTCACCGGTAATCAAATCAGCGACATCAAACCGCTAGCATCCTTGACTAACCTGACTAGCCTCATCGTCGGCTGGAGTAAAATCAGCGATATCAAACCCTTGGAATCTTTGACTAACCTGACTTACCTCGTCCTCGAAAGTAATCAAATCAGCGACATCAGACCCTTACAATCTTTGACTAATCTAACTAAGCTCGGTCTCGACACCAATCAAATCAGCGACATCAAGCCCTTACAATCTTTGACTAAACTAACTGAACTCGGTCTCAGCAACAATCAAATCAGCGACAGTGATATCAAACCATTGCAATCTTTGACTAACCTGACTAATCTCAGATTCTACAACAATAAAATCAGAGACATCAAACCATTGCAATCTTTGACCAACCTAACTGAACTCGACCTCAGCACCAATCCGATCGGGGATATCAAACCATTGCAATCTTTGACTAAACTGACTAAACTTTCTCTCAGAGATCTTCAAATCAGCGACATCAAACCTTTACAATCTTTGACTAACCTGACTAATCTCGACCTCAGAAACAATAAAATCAGCGACATCAAACCGCTAGCATCCTTGACTCATCTTAAATCGCTGTGGATCGATAATAATCAAATCAACGATATCAAACCCTTGGAATCCTTGACTAACCTGACGCATATCTTGATCAATAATAATCAAATTAACGATATCAAACCTTTGCAATCCTTGACTAAACTGATTAATCTGGAACTCAGCGGAAATCCGATCTCCCCCAAAACTTGCCCTCTTAAGCCAGAGTCTATCTGTAAGTGGGAAATCAATTACTTGTAGTGTAGTCATCAGCCTAGCATTATTATGAATTTGGTTCTTTTTTAAATGCGATCGATAATGCCATCCCACAGTTCGGAAATAGGGTGTAATTTGCCTTCTTTAATTTGCTGGAGGGATGTACGGAGGCTGGCTATAACAAGTTCGGCGGGTTCGTCATCGATATCTGTGGGCGGAGTGACAATATTGCGATCGATTAATAGTTGGTAAAAGTCGTCCACAGATATTACAGCGAGTTGAGCGGCTTGATCCAGACGGAGGCCGTGTTGCTGATAAAGTACGATCGCAAGTTCGAGTCGCACATCGGCTTCAGTCAGGGGTAAATTGTCGGGAAGGGCGATCGTAATTTGCATGATTTAAGGCTTAATTTAAGAGAGATAAGACGATCGAACTTATAGTTGCACACAAACACATCAATCCACCAAAGCCGATCGCACTTACGTGTTCTACAATCCTAGCATTACCGGGAAATGTACACAGCAGAAATTCCTGAAACCCTTGTGGGACGGGCATCTTGCCCGCCCAAAACATCCAAATATGACTTTTATGAGTTTAAATTAATGAATTTAATGAATTGACTTTAACCGAAATCTCTTGAATAATGATTGTAGTTAACAACTTTTGAGTAGAAATCATATAAGGAGAAAAAATTATGTCCCAAGATAACAGAAAAAGTCCGCCGCCCATATTTTTTATTATTGCTCTCGCCTTAGTTGGGTTTGGCGCATACAAGTTCCTTCCCGGTTTATTCGCATCCAAAAGTTTAGATACACCTACACCTGATTCTCCATCTACAACGGGTGCAAGTCCATCGAGTGCGATCGCAACTCGCATCAGTTTAGGAAATCAAATATTGGTGACATCCCAAACCACACCAGATAAACAAGCAGGTGTTGAAGCTTTTGGTAAAGGAGATTATGTAGTCGCCATCCGAAAATTTCAGGCTTCTCTGAAACAAACTCGCAACGATCCAGAAAGCGTTATTTATTTGAATAATGCCACAGCCAGCAGTGGTTCTTCCCTGAAAATTGCGGTCAGCGTCCCCATTGGTAGCAACCCCAATGTCGCCCAAGAAATCCTCCGAGGTGTCGCTCAAGCTCAATCTGAAATCAATAATGGCGGTGGCATCAATGGCGCAAAACTGCAAGTAGAAATTATCAACGATGACAACAATCCAGCAATTGTTAAAGAAGTTGCAAACACATTGACAAAAGATGCAAGTATACTAGCAGTAATTGGACACAATGCTAGCAATGCCTCTCTCGAAGCTGCTCCAATCTATCAACAAGAAAAACTGGTAATGGTGACACCGACAAGCTTTGCCAACAATCTCTCTGGATTTGGTAGCTACATCTTTCGGACTGTCCCCAATATTAGCGTCATGGCGGCTCCCTTAGCAGAATATGCAGTCAAAACAGGCAAAACTAATATTGCTATTTGTTATGACTCCCAAGCGCCGGATAACATCTCATTTAAAGATGAATTTGTAGCTGCTCTGACTGCTGCTAAAGGCCAATTAGTTCCGACTGTTTGCGATTTTTCATCACCCTCTTTTAATCCCGAAAGTGCGATCGCCGATGCAGTCAGTAAAGGCGCACAAGGATTGATGTTAGCACCTCACATCGATCGCATCGATCGCGCAATTTTTCTGGCTCGCGTAAATCAAGGCAAATTGCCACTCTACGGCAGCACGACAATGTACACGTTTCAAACGTTAAAAGATGGACAAAAGAGCGTTGACGGGCTGGTATTGCCTGTTCCCTGGCATCCTGAAACGAATCCCGGTAGCACTTTTCCCAAGAATGCTACTCAGTTGTGGGGAGGAGTGGTAAATTGGCGCACAGCAACGAGTTATGATGCGACTCAATCTGTGATCGCGGGATTGCGGAAAAGCAAGACACGGGAAGGGTTGAAACAAGCACTGAAAAGTACCAGTTTTACGACACCGGGAGCCAGCGAGGATGTGAAGTTTTTGCCAAGTGGCGATCGGGCGGGTTCGCCAATTTTAGTACAAGTTAAACTTGGAGGAAGTTCTGGCTATAACTTTGTACAATTGCGGTAAGTTTGCTTTTGTGCGGGCGGGCTCTCCGGCCCACCCCACAATCAAATTAACTCTTTGTGGAACAGGCATCTTGCCTGTTTCTAAGAATAGTAAAAATTGCCACAATTCAATTAACTCTTTGTGGAACAGGCATCTTGCCTGTTGCTGACTATGATACCAATTTTCTCAATCTATGAACTAAATGGTCTCAAAATATGAACAGAACCAAAAGTCCACCTCCCATTTTTTTTCTTATTATCTCCGTCTTAATTTCGCTTGGTGCATACAAATTTATTCCCGGTTTATTGAATGGTAAAAGTTCAATTTCCGAAGCGATGGCTAGTCGGATCAGTTTAGGAAATCAGATATTGCTGACATCCCAAACCACAGCCGACAAACAAGCTGGCGTTACAGCTTTTGCCAAAGGAGATTACAAAGAAGCTGTACAAAAATTTCAGTCTTCGCTGCAAAAAAATCGCAACGATCCAGAAACAGTCATCTATTTAAATAATGCGTTAAATAATGCCAAAGAAGGCGATCGCACTTCTCTGACAATTGCCGTCAGCGTGCCCAGCGGCAGTAACCCCAACATCGCCCAAGAAATCCTCCGAGGTGTCGCCCAAGCTCAAGATGAAATCAATGCTAGAGGAGGAATTAATGGTGCTAGTTTGCAAGTTGAAATCGTCAATGACAACAACCTTCCAGAAGTTGCCAAAGAAGTTGCAGCAGCATTGACAAATGACCCGAAAATTTTAGCAGTAATCGGACACAATGACAGCACGGCTTCTTTAGCTGCTGCTCCAATTTATCAGGACAAGAGACTGGTGATGATCACACCTACCAGCGGTGCGAATAATTTGTCAGGTTTTGGTAGCTATATTTTTCGGACTGTCCCCAATACTCGATCGATGACTGCTCCTTTAGCAGATTATATTGTTAAACAAGTCCGCAAAACTAATGTTGCCTTTTGCTACGATTCTCAAGCTGCTGGAAATGCTTCGTTGAGGGATGAATTTATTGCCTCTCTTTCGGCATCGGGTGGCAGATTAATTCCTATTGTCTGTGACTTTTCAGCGCCGACATTTAATCCCAATAGTGCGATCGCGGATGCTGTTAGCCAAGGAGCACAAGGATTGATGATCGCATCCCACGTCGATCGCCTCGATCGCGCGATCGATCTAGCCCGTGCCAATCAAGGCAAATTAGCGCTCTACAGCAGTTCAACTCTTTACACCTTTCAAACGCTAAAAGATGGGCAAAAGGACGTTGACGGGCTTGTTTTGCCTGTCCCGTGGCATCCTGAGACTAATCCCAACAATCCATTTCCTAAAAATGCCCGCAAGCGTTGGGGAGGAGTAGTAAATTGGCGAACCGCAACGAGTTATGATGCGGCTCAAGCTGTCATCGCGGGATTGCAACAAAGTAATACGCGGGAAGGGTTACAACAAGCACTCAAAAGCCCGAATTTCTTGGCACCAGGGGCTAGTGAGGATGTGAGATTTTTGCCAACAGGCGATCGCGTGGGTAAACCGATTTTAGTGCAAGTTAAACCAGTAGGAAAAACTGGCTATAACTTTGTCCTGTTGCTGTAATTGTGCTAATCGGAATGATTTAACCGCAGAGAGCACAGAGGACACAGAGGGAGAGAATAGAGAGATGATATCGTTTCTGGTTAATTCGGAATTATATCCGATCGAGTTCTGTAGATATCGTAGGGTGCGTCGCCATCAATCATCTACTTGGGAATCTGAAAAATCTGATAGCGACGCGCCATACAAGGACTCTCGTTACCGACAATAATTCCCGAAAACCAACAATTTCAATCTTTCGCCAACCACATCTTTTTCCGAAAAACACCGATCGCCCTCTGTAACTATAAGACACGGAGGAAACAGTTACAGTATGCTCGATCGCATTGACCAGCAGTTAGCCCAGTGGCAGCAGCATCTCGATCTTGTCAGTCAAAATTTACTCGATTTATACGATCTCTCGACTTATCAACGCCTAGTCGGGGCCGATGGATTTCCCAAAACCCCACTGGAGGGTACAACTCAACAGCAGGTATTACCCGCCCTTGTCGCACTGACAGAGGTGTTTCGGGACTTCGATTTGTTGAATCAGACCATTCAACAGGCGATCGCCCTACGCAAGCAATTGCCGCGCTGGTTGGGTACAGACGACCAACTCCAGGAAATCGATCGCCTGCTAAATACCTCATCGATTATTTTACCTAGCGTACAAATCCCGCTGGCGCAGCGCAACTTACTCAGCGCCACCGAAACTTGCGATCGCCTCACGCCCAGTCAACTGTTAGCGACGATGGTTCAAGCCTTCGATCGGGCGCGAGATGTCGTGCTGGCGGTCGATGTAGCCTGGACTCAGTGGGAACCCAACCTGCTGCAATGGGGTGTGGAACTGCGATCGATCCAACAGCAGGCGATCGCAATGGGTATCTCCGTCCCCGAACTCACCCGCTTGGAAGCAGAATTCCGGCAAATACAAGCACAGATCGATGCCGATCCGCTGGGGGCAAGTGCGATCGGGGAAAATTGGGTGCAGGCGATCGCCAAAATCAAAGCCGGCCTGGAACAAGCCGCAGCCCAACAAATACACTTGCGCGATCGATTGCAATACGCAGGCGATCGCCTCGCCCATCTCAAACAAGTTCAAACCCAAGCCACCGCAGGCTTAGCAGAGTTTCACACCAAAATTCTGGAACCCACCATTGTGCTACCTGCCTTGAATCAGGAAACCATCGATGTGCTGGGAAAATGGCTAGAACGATTGCAAACCAAAGCAGCAGAGGAAGTCTCCGACGTGGCTAGAAATGCCGTGGGAATTGGTTTGGGGAATTGGCTAAAACAAGCTCAGAGTGCGATCGCGGAAGCCGAAAGTGCGATCGGTACCAGCCAACACCATCTGCAAACCCGCCAGGAATTGCGCGGACGGCTGGATGCCCTCAAAGCCAAAGCCCTAGCGAAAGGGAAAGCCGAAGATCCAGAACTCTCCGATTTAGCAATTCGCGCCAAACAACTCCTTTACAGCCGTCCTACCCCCATGAATCAAGCCTTGGAGTTAGTCACCGCTTACGAACGTCGATTGAATGACCGGAGGTGTTAGGTGGGAGGCGTTTTTTGTCTCAGTTTTTGTTTAAGTCCCGTTATATCAATTCCGGTTGCACCGGAATGATCTAGAGGAGACGGCAGTGCCGTTTCCCTACCAAAATAATATTGTAGGGACACGGCACTGCCGTCTCCTAATTTCGGCTAATAATAATTCCGATGCTACGGGATTTGATATTATTTGCTTGTTCATGCTAGATTATTTTTAATATTTAATTTAATCAGATCGTAATCTAGCATACGCATCTTTAGTTTTCAAGCCGTTCATTCTTCCTTCTACTTAACACCATGAAATTTATCAACCCCAAAACAGACTATGCCTTTAAAAAAATCTTTGGTTCGGATCAAAGCCAAGATATTTTAATTAGTTTCCTGAATGC
>JAYTZD010000122.1:0-8062 GCA_043742065.1 Oscillatoriales bacterium | reverse complement strand
ATTTCTCCTTCTAAATCATCCGTAGCAGTAGCTAAGCCAAACCGAATCGTACCTTTATAAGCTTTATGGTGTTGGAGAAATTGTAGCAGTCTGGTTGCCTTGCCAAGGGCGATCGGCAAAACCCCTGTCACAGTAGGATCTAGGGTTCCACCGTGTCCAACTCGCTTGAGTTTCAACAAGCGGCGCACTCGCCCCACACAGTCGTGGGAAGTCATGCCCGCAGGTTTATTCAGATTCAGAAAACCTTCATTCATTGGTAATTGGTAATTGGGAATGGGGCATTGGGAATTGGGCATTGGGAATGGGGAATTGGTAATTGGGAATTGGGAATTGGTAATTGGTAATTGGGCATTGCTAATTGTTAGCATCAGAATGATCTAAACGGAGGAGACGGCAGTGCCGTCTCCCTACCGCGATCAATTGTAGGGACACGGCACTGCCGTCTCCTCTATATCATTCCGGCGCAGCCGGAATTGATATTACTTGTGAGTTGACAATGCCTAATGCCCAATGCCCAATTCCCAATTCCCAATTCCCAATTCCCAATTTAAAAAATAAAGTCAGCCGAACTGATCGAAGCACGGGGAACTCCGAAAAGAGTGGCCAGATTTTCCTTAGTGCTTGTAAGCTGAATAATTGTACTTGGTGTAGTTCCGCTAGTACCAGCCGAAATAGTGAGTTCGGCAAAAGTAAGACCAGCACCTAAGCGAATGCGATCGATACCATCAGTAAAATCTGTAATCAAATCCGCATCTGACAAAGAACTGATCACAAACGTATCATTGCCGAGACCGCCAGTTAAAGTATCTCTACCTCGATCGCCCGAAATACTGTCATCACCAGCACCTCCAAACAGAGTATCATCGCCAGAACCCCCAAAAAAGGTGTCATTGCCAGCGCCTCCCAACAAAGTATCGTTGTCTTGGTTGCCCAATAGCAAGTCATTGCCATCATCGCCACTTTGTGAATCAGCACCTTTGCCACCAAATAGAGAGTCATCGCCCTCGCTACCCAACATAGTATCGCGACCGGCACCACCGAACAGACAGTCATTACCAACGTCGCCGCGAATTGAGTCGTCGCCGTCTTCGCCGTAGATGATATCGTTGCCTGCTAAGCCGAAAATTGTATCCGGGCCTCCCAAACCGAAAATAGTGTCAACGCCCGCAGTACCAGTGATGGAATCGGGGCCGGAAGTGCCAATCTTGCCAATCCGAGACACTGTTGTACCGCCCCCGCTGGTACTGGTACCTCCTCCGGTGGGGGTTGGGGTTGGTTTGGGAAGTGGTTTAATCGGGACTGCTGATGGCATTGTTGTACCCTGAGTAATTAAAAATTTGCACTTCTAAGTTAGCCAATTTTTAACAGAATACCCAAATCCCCGACAACTTCTGCGAAGAAATCAGGAGACGGCAGTGCCGTGTCCCTACAGTATTATTTTGGGGTAGGGAGACGGCACTGCCGTGTCCTTCTGCGAAGAAATCAGGAGACGGCAGTGCCGTGTCCCTACAGTATTATTTTGGGGTAGGGAGACGGCACTGCCGTGTCCGACTTGCAGCTTACCGGGGAGTAGGAGTTGTCTGAGGTTGAGGGATTGGGGTTAGGGTTGGGGTTGGGATTGGAAGTGGGGAAGCGCGACGACTGGATGGTGGAGGAGTGTTGAGCAACTGCTGTAATTGTGGCGGTGTGAGCGATCGCAAAACTCTCAGCCCCAGGGAATCTCTGGAGATGCTTTGAGCGTAGGAAGCTTCGACATAGGGACGGAATTTTGACTGGTTGTTCAAATAGCTCTCCATGAAAGCTAGGCTGAGTCCGTTGAGGTAGCGACGAGCTAAGGCGGGCTCTGGCCCGATCAAATCAGAGGATGGACGAAAGATGCTTTCAGGGGATTGGTCGATCGTGGAAAAGTGAGTGCCGTTTTTCATTAATACCAGATATTTGTTGGGCGATGTTAACCAAGTGAAAGGTTGAATTTGTTCTACCAAAGCGGGAGCGACAGTATCGGCGCTACCTCCGATTACCATGATTGGAATCTGGATTTTGCTGAGGCTTGTTTCCCCCAGAATGCTGCTGCTAATTGGGTTGAGCGCGATCGCAGCTTTAATACGCGGATCTGTGAAATTGTACTGGCTACGATCCAATCCACGGGCGCGACACTGCAACAATAGCGAGATGTTCCAAGTATCGTTTTCTAGCTGACAATCTTTGTCTAGCTGTGCAAAATTAATCTCAGCCCCAGCTAATACCAATGCCGTGTAACCGCCGAAAGATTGGCCGATGATACCTACTCGCTGCAAGTCGAATTGCCCTCGGTAAGTTGGATTGCTCACCGAAAGGCGGGTTAAATAATCCAGCAAGTCTTTGACATCAAGGGGGCGGTTCACAAATTCTGCCGGTTCTACTACTTCGTTGGCTTTACCTGTGATTAAGTCTTGCAGTTGTTTAGCATTGCTACCGGGGTGTTCGGGAACGACGACGGCAAAACCGTAAGAGGCTAGGTGTTTGGCTAAATACTCAAAGGAAATCCGATCTGACCCCAAACCGTGGGAAATTACTACGACTGGGGCCGGTCGGGAGCCACCTTGGGGCAGATAGATATCGATGGGAAATGTGCGATCGCGATTGGGACTCGTCAGAGTTACCGATGATTTTTTCCAAGTATATGGGCCCGGCATCTGGGGCTGTAGTCTTTCTGTAGCAGGAATTTCCGGTTCTGAGACTGCTTGTTCTTCTGACAACTTGGCAACTCCTGCCGCCGCGCGATTGGAACGGTTGATCAGCGTCGTCAGTTCCTCAGCAATACCCAAGGCGCGAGAGATGTCAATCCTGATGCCATAAGTTGGAAATTTCCGCAGCACGTTGACAATTGTCAGACCTTCTGGGTCTGATGCAGCTAAAATTAAGGCAGCTCGAATCGCATAAAATCCAGGCTGTCGAGCTTTGGTTTGAATTACTCTGCCCAAGCGCTCAAGCAGCAATTCTCCTTGAGCGGTATACAGGAATTGGGCGATCGTCACAGCTCTTATTTCAGCACGAGCTTTCAGGGCAATCTGAATCTGGTCTAGCTGTGATTGTTTGGCGTACTGAGCGAATCCGTCCAAGTTGGAGTCTATTTTGCCTTCATCGGCAAACAGTGCCAAAGATTCTATGGGAACCGACACTTCTAGTGGGCCGTAGGTGATGTAAATTCGTTCGGCCGCGATCGCAGGTGTAGCCGTGCCAACAGCCGTGAATGCCAACAATCCTAGGTATTTTCGGAGGCAAGAGAGCCGAGTGCGACGGGCAACAGGGGAGAGACTCGGAAACAGACAGTTCATAACTTTTCTACCCAGGACTTCTCAAAATTAGTCGATCAAACAGTATAAATTGTTTCGCCAATGCTTAATGCGGAAAAATCGATCGGTTTCCCATAAATTTAGGTTATGGTAGAAACATCACCATAAATCAAATTTTTGCGATCGCAACCTTAGCTAAAATTTAAAATTCAACTTATTTTTGCCATCATGTTTTTGAGATATTTGTCATCGAATCTGTAAGTAAACTTTGAGTGAGAGAATCTATGATGTTCAATGCAACTGCTATTCTAATTGATGCTTTTGTTCAAGAGCTACAGGCTGGCTATCGCCGCACCTACGGCAAGTACAAGCCAGACTACCCAGAAATTATCGCCTGGGCGGGGACAATGGCTCTGGAAAATATCGCTAATTGTGACGCTCTATACCACAATGTGGAACACACGATGCTAGTAGCCCTAGTCGGACAAGAGATTCTCCGGGGGAAACACATTCGCGAGGGAGGAGTATCGCCAGAAGATTGGCTGCACTACCTGATATCGCTACTGTGCCATGATATCGGCTACGTCAAAGGTGTTTGCCGCCAAGACCAAGAATCTGTCGGTCTCTACGCGACAGGCGTTGATGGGCATATGGTTTCTGTGCCAGTTGGTGCAACTTCCGCCAGCTTAACTCCTTTTCATGTCGATCGAGGAAAACTCGTAATTGACGAACGCTTCGGTGGCCACACATTAATTGACGCCGACCAAATCAAACGCAATATTGAATTAACTCGTTTTCCAGTTCCTGCTAGCGAAACCCATCAAGACCGAAACAACTATTCTGGACTAGCCCGTGCCGCCGACTTAATCGGTCAATTGAGCGACCCCAATTACCTCCGAAAAATTAGCGCCCTATTCTACGAATTCGAGGAAGTCGGCACCAATAAAATTTTGGGCTACAAATCTCCAGGAGATTTGCGACAAAACTATGCCAAATTTTATTGGAATGGAGTGTTTCCCTACATTCCCGCCGCTCTCAACTATTTAGACTTAACCCAAGGAGGAAAACAGATAGTTGCCAACCTCTACGCTAATGTATTTCAAGTAGAACACGCCGAACCCCTCGCTTTCACAAAAGTAAGTTCTCAAGATTTGCTCAAATTTAATACTAATAGCAACTTTAATCGAGAAAAAGATGCTGAAAGTCTTCAACTTGCAACGTCTGGAGAAAAAAAGAAGTTTAGCGAGTTTCCCGACTTGAATTTGTAATCAATTAACCAGCTTTATACTGAAGCCAATCAAGCGAGCCAGAATTTAGGATTTAATATTTTAACCTAGTTACTGAATCGTTTTTTTATGAGCTATAATATAGGTAATAAATCGTGGTTTGTGAGGGAGAGTTAATTCATGGCAACCAACAACATTGAAGTCGTTTTTAGCTTTGACACAACAGGCAGTATGTACCCTTGCTTGACGCAAGTTCGTCGGAAAATCAAAGAGACAGTAACAAGACTGCTGGATGAAATTCCTGGCATTCGTATCGGCATTATTGCTCACGGAGACTATTGCGATGCTGGGATCACTTATGTAACTAAACACCTCGATTTGTCAGGCGATGTCGCCACGATTTGCAATTTTGTTCAAAATGTAGAGCCTACTGGCGGCGGCGATGCTCCAGAATGTTACGAATTAGTGTTGCACGAAGCTCAGTCACTTTCTTGGACTCCAACTAATTCCAAAACATTGGTACTAATTGGCGACGATATCCCCCACGCACCCGCTCAAACTCCTCAAAAACTTAACTGGCGTCAGGAAGTAGATAAGTTAGCGCAAATGGGAATTACTGTTTACGGCATCCAAGCTCTCAACCGTCAACACGCTACTTTATTCTACAAAGAACTAGCCGAAAAATCTGGCGGTTTCCACCTCAATCTCGACCAATTTTCCTACATCACAGATTTCTTTTTAGCGGTTTGTTACCAACAATCATCTAGCGAACAACTACAAGCTTATGAACAAGAAGTTGTCAGCCAAGGTCGCATGAGTCGCGGATTAAACAAGATGTTTGATACCATGCTGAAGCGGGAAGACACTGCTGTTTATGAATCAGCAGAATTGCGAACCGTAAAACCAGGGAGATTTCAGATTCTAGAAGTAGACAACGAAATTTCAATTAAAGCTTTTGTTCTGGAAAATGGTTTAGCTTTTAAAACCGGGCGCGGGTTTTATGAATTCACTAAAACAGAAACTATCCAAGGTAAGAAAGAAATTGTGCTGATGGAACGTTCAACAGGGGATTTGTTTGAAGGAGAAGCGGCGCGAGAAATGTTGGGTTTGCCAATGGGTGAGACAGTTCGTATCAAACCGAGCAATCTAGAAAAATATGCGGTTTTTGTGCAAAGTACCTCGGCAAATCGCAAACTGGTGGGGGCAAGTCGTTTCTTGTATGAAGTTGAAGATTGGACTCGTTAATCGAGCTTAAATATCCAAACTACAACCACAGATCAACACAGATAATGCTATTATTTGTATGATCTGTGTTGATCTATGCACTACAATTAAAAAATAGACATTCCGAATTTTATGAAAGGTGAAATTGAGCAGCGAGTTAAACAGTTGAGGCAGCAGCTACAGGAAGCTAGCTATGCTTATTATGTTTCGGATGCGCCGATGCTGACAGATGAGGTATACGATCGCCTTTATCGCGATTTACAAGCCCTAGAATCAGAATATCCTGAATTAATCACTGCGGAAAGTCCGACTCAGCGCGTAGGAGAAAAGCCCGCTACTCAATTTTTTAGTGTTAAGCATCATATTCCTCTCTACAGCTTGGAAAATGCTTTTGATATTGCAGAATTTGCTAAATGGCAGGAACGCTGGTTGCGAACTGCACCCCCCCTTAGCAATCAGGAAAACAATGAAATTACTCTCCCCCTTAGCAAAGGGGAGCTGGGGGGAGTTTCCTATGTTTGTGAATTAAAAATTGACGGTTCAGCTTTAGCATTAACCTATGAAAATGGAATTTTAGTTCGGGGTGCAACGCGGGGAGATGGCATTTCTGGAGAAGACATCACTCAAAATGTTAAGACAATTCGGTCGATTCCTCTCAAGCTAAATTTAGATAATCCACCACCGATAGTGGAAGTGCGCGGAGAGGCTTTTTTGTCGTTATCTGTGTTTGAGGAAATTAATCGGGAACGGGAAAAAGCCGGCGAACAACTATTCGCTAATCCTCGCAATGCGGCGGCGGGTACGCTGCGACAGTTGGATTCTAAAATTGTAGACAAACGACGGTTAGATTTCTTTGCCTATACTTTGCATTTTGATGAGGGTAAAACACGCATAAAAGATAAGGCAGAGCCTCTGGATATGCGTTATGACGAGGACGAGGAGAATGAGAGAAAAACGCAATGGGATGCTTTGGAATTGCTACGCACAATGGGATTTCAAGTGAATCCTAACCGCAAACTTTGCTATTCTTTAGATCAGGTTAGAGAGTATTACCAATTATGGGATACCCAACGGCGAAATTTGCCTTACATGACAGATGGAGTTGTTGTTAAGATTAATCCAGTTGAGTTGCAAAAACAGTTGGGTTTTACTCAGAGATTTCCCCGTTGGTCGATCGCACTTAAGTATCCAGCACAAGAAGTACCTACAATAGTCGAAGCCGTAACCATCCAAGTGGGCAGAACCGGGGCCTTGACACCCGTAGCAGAACTAAAACCGGTGCAATTGGCGGGAACGACGGTTTCGCGGGCTTCGCTGCATAATGGCGATCGCATTTCGACCTTAAATCTCCACATTGGCGATACTGTGATAGTCAGAAAAGCTGGAGAGATCATACCAGAAGTTGTACGAGTTTTACCAGAACTTCGTCCCCCAAATGCTCAACTATTTCAAATGCCTAGTTGCTGTCCAGAATGCGGACAACCTGTGGTTCGGGAAAAAGGCGAAGCCGTTACTCGCTGCATTAATACATCTTGTCCAGCAATTTTGCGGGGTTCCCTGATTCATTTTTGCAGTCGAGATGCTTTGGATATCAATGGTGTTGGGGAAAAACTGGTGCAGCAGATGGTTGATAGCCATCTGGTACATTCTGCGGCAGATTTGTACGATTTGACTGCCGAAAGATTGATGAATTTGGAGCGAATGGGTGCTAAATTAGCAGAAAAGTTGGTAAATGCGATCGCCCAATCAAAAACTCAACCCTGGTCACGGGTACTTTACGGCTTAGGAATTCGCCATGTTGGCAGTGTTAACGCCCAATTGCTGACAGAAAGGTTTACCAATGTCGAAGCATTAGCAGCAGTGTCAGCCGCAGCTATTGAAGGCGTTTATGGAATTGGTCCAGAAATTGCTCAATCAGTTTATCAATGGTTTCAAGTTCCGGCAAATCAGAGTTTAATTGAACGGTTGAAAACTACCGGATTACAATTAAAGTCAGAAATCAAAAGTCAGACTTCAATAGAAAAGAATTTGCAATTTGCAGGCAAAATATTTGTGATTACTGGAACCTTGCCAACTCTGAAACGAGATGAAGCTAAAGATTTGGTTCAAAAAGCCGGAGGAAAAGTCACAAACTCTGTTAGTGCTAAAACTGACTATGTAGTTGTGGGAGAAGATGCGGGTTCTAAATTGGAAAAAGCTCAATCTTTGGGAATACACAAACTTTCAGAATCTGAGTTATTAGAACTGCTAGAGTAAGCATAAATGATTAATAACCGAGGAGACGGCAATGCCGTGTCCCTACCCCGATAAATTGTAGGGACACGGCATTGCCGTCTC